>PCWZ01000035.1:0-11828 GCA_002796305.1 Deltaproteobacteria bacterium CG11_big_fil_rev_8_21_14_0_20_49_13 | reverse complement strand
CACTACGCTCCCTCGCAATGACACGCCAATGGGTTTTTAGAGGTGCCCCTATGGGCTTATCCAATGGGTCGCCTCGCTTCGATATATCCTGCAACCGATACTCCGCATCAAAAAAACCACCCTGTATCTCTCGCGTCATTTGTTTTATCTGTGTCATCTTTGCCCCCTTGTTTATGGAGGCATATTATCATTACCCTCTGAAATATAAACCCTATTCTACTCTTTCTATGGGGTTTTTAGAGATGCCCCCTATTCTACTCTTTCTATGGGGTTTTTAGAGGCACCCATATATCATTTATATCCAAAAAGCATAGAATAAATAATGAAGAGAATGAGGGTAACGCCAACGACGAGGCAGAACAGCCCAAAGGCATAGATCAGCTTCAATCTCCCCCTGGAAACGGGTTTCACGATCCTTTTTTCAAGCTCGTTCTCGGCCACAAGTTCATCATATTCGCGCGGACGGTCGTGCTGAAGTTCAGAAAGCGGCGTTCTGCCGGTAAATATCACTGGATCCATTGGAAAGGCGTCCGGCCTTAAATGGGTATTGAAGAAATGTATGGTGAATATGAAACCCACGGCAAGCAGAGCCTCATCGCTGTGAACGATGGTGGCGACGTTTATCAGCCAGCCGGGGAGAATCTTGGTAAACACCTCCGGGAACCACAGGACAAGGCCCGTCGAGCCTATTATGGCAACGCCCCAGAATACCGCCATGTAATCGAACTTCTCCCAGTACGTCCACCTGCCATATTTCGGCCTTTCTCCGCGGCCAAAGAACCAGAGCATGGTGGCAAAGAACTCCTTCGCATCGTTCCAGCTGGGGACAAGCGAATATCTGTGGAAGACCATCTCCCCCCAAGTAAGGGAGTTCTTCTTTTTGAACTTGATCAAGGTGTAAAGATGGGTGGCGAAATATCCGATGGTAATGACCGCGCATATCCTGTGAATGGTCCCCGCGACCTTTACACCGCCTATCAGTTTTGAAAGATGGCTGGCCCACGCCATTCCGGCGAACTTGAGCATCATGCCGGTTATGGCAAGGCCGAAGAAACTTATAATGACGCTGAAATGAAGGACCCTCTCTCTGAGATTGAATCTCAAGAACTGGCGCGCCTCTTCCTGAGTTTGTATCTCCCGCTTCTCTTTGAGTCTGGCGAACGATTTCGGCAGCCAGAGAAGCGTATGAATGCCAAAAAATGCGAACGTGCCGATCAGGAGAAGGGTCATCGACCAGAATGTAAAGAAGAGTATGGGATATTTGATACGGTTGTGATGTGTTGCGTGTGTCAGATAACCCGTGAACTGTCTGTTGGACCCGGAATGGCATTTCTTGCATGTCTCAATGACATTGTTCCTCGAAAGGTGGGATGCCGGATTGCTCGGCTTCAAGATGTCGTGCGCACCGTGGCAATCGGAACACTTTGCCGCCTTTAAATATCCTAGTTTATAGGCCTTGCCGTGGTACGTCTCAAAATAGGTCCCTGCAACATCCTGATGGCAGTTGCCGCACTGGGTGCCGACCTGTGCAAGGAACGCATCCTCGTCAACACGGGTTATCCGGTGCGATGAGTGGCACGAAGAACAATCCGGAAGCCTTTCATCCGTTTTGGTCACGGATGGGCTGTGAACGCTGTTCACGAACTGATTAAATATCCCCTTATGGCATTTTGCACAAGTGGCGGCCAAATTGACCGTATTCACGTTCGCCATCGGGTCGGAGGCAGGCAGTTGCATATGCTTTCCGTGACAGTCAGTGCATGATGCCGAAGACAAGAGCCCGCTTCCAACAACACCGCGACCGTGGGTGCTATTGACGTAGGACTCTATCATGTCGCCAGCTTGTTCGCCCTTATACCTTTTTGCGGCCTTGCCGCCTGCGGCGTGGCACTTGGCGCAGATCCTGTGAATATTGCTCTTATAGATAGGCGACTTTTCATTCTCTCTATCAATGATTCCATGTGTCCCGTGGCAGTCGGTACACCACGGCGCATCGGGATCGTCCTTACCATGCAGCTGTCCATGCGTCGATTGTGTGTAATCCTCGCCCTGTTTCACATGGCACGATGAACAATCGACCTTGCCCGCGGTATCGCACGGACGTCCGTGGTTCGGCGTCACATCGGAGTGGCACTTTACGCAGGGTATCTTGGCATGGGCCGATCTCAGCACCTCTTCCCTGTGTGCGAATGGCTTTTGTTTTTCGTGGCACTTCTGGCAATCACGGTCGGCCATCCCAATTACAAGCGACTCTTTCCTCACCTCGTGCGGTGAGTGGCAATCGGTACATGCCGGTATCGAACCCGGCTTCTTTTCCCAAAGTTCGCCCCTTATTATCTTCTTATGGACCTGTTCTATCATTACGTGGCATCTCGAACAGGTTTTTGCGATATTATTGACATTGATGGATGACTTGGCATCTGTATGAGGGAGTATGCTATGAGAAGTATGGCAGTCGTTGCATGTGGCGGTGACCAAAAGGCCTTTTTTAAGCAACCCCTCCCCGTGAATGCTTTCCTTATAGTTCTCCAGTATGTTCTTTTGCGGGATGTCGTAGGTCTTGGCCACAAGCGCATCATCCCTGTGACACCTTCCGCAAAGAGTTGGCACGTTCATTTTGAACGTAGAAGAACCGGGGCTGGTATGTTTTAATATGTCGTGCTTGCCGTGACAATCTACGCATTTGGGGGCATAGAACGCGCCTTTTTTAAGGACTTGCCCGTGGATACTTGCGTTAAATCTATCAACATCGTCCTTGTGGCAGTTAGCACAATCGACCGGCGCAAGGCCTGCTGGGTGCTGCATGTCCGTCAATATCGCATCGGCATGACACCCTGTACAGGCGACGCTTTCATGAACGGAACCGTCAAATGCCTTGATGTCAACATAAAGGAATACCTTCCTCCCCCCCCTTTCGACAGAAAAACCGCTGTCGCCGTGGCACATGGCGCATTCGTCAACTGTCGAGGATGAGACCGGAAAGGCTACGAAGTTCAGAAAAAACAGTGCAAAAAAGGCAAGCACTCTCTTCATTGCTTTTTCTCTTCTCTTTCTTCCAGTTGGTGCTTCGTTATCTTTCCCGTTACCCAGCTCCAGTTCATAGGATAAACATCCGGATCGAATATGACCCAGTAAAAATGCCATACGATTATCGCGAGGGTGGCTAGAAGAGCTTCATAGAAATGAACGACCAGCGCAACATCTATAAGCCACTTGGGCATAAAACTTAAAGAAATGTTCTCGAACATAAGAATAAGACCCGTCAGCACCATGACAACCGAACCCCAGATGAGAGCCCAGAACTCGGCCTTTTCAATGTAGTTGTATCTGTCGAACCGAGGCCTCTCCTTCCGCCAACCAATATTATATTGAAGTAGCGCAAAGAAATCGGTCGCGTCCCTCCATTTTGGAAGAAGGTCCAATATCTTCTGTCTGCCGTATTTTGTGAAAAGCAGCCATCCTCCCTGATAGAGCATGAGGAATATGAAGATGACGCCGGCGACCCTGTGTATGACCTTTCTTATTAAAGAGCCTGTTTCACCTGAAAACGGATAAGAATAGAAGGCGTTCGGATATTTATGCGCAAAACCGGTATAAACGAGCGTGATGAAAGTAATCACAAGGATAAGATGCTGAAGACGTTCCGTCCGGCTTAGACGCACGGCGACCGAGTTCTTCACATATTTCTCATAATGGCTCCTTAGCTTCTTTCTTATATCCAGGAAATTATGGAAAAGCATGCCGCCGATCGTCAACACTATTGTAACGATATAGAAAAGGCTCACGTAATAGACGATGACATCCTTACTGACGGACGGGTTCATGTGAACCGAGCCCTTGGAAAGCTGGTCGCCCGCACCGGGATGACATTTTCCGCAGGTGCGACCCACGTTCGCAGCATTGATGGATGACCTCGGATCGGAACTCGGAAGAACATCGTGAAAGCCGTGGCACGAAGCGCAGTTGGCGGCAAATTTGGAGCCGTACTGATACGCTATGCCGTGGTAGCTTTTCATGTAGCTGTCGAGCACATCCACCGGGAGATTATACTTTGAGGTTATCTTCTCGGACGCGTGGCAGTGCGAACATGTCTTGACGATATTGGCGGCATAGACTGAAGAATCGGGATCTGAAATGGAGACTATATCATGTTCGCCGTGGCAGTCGGTGCAGACCGGGGCGTCTTTAACGCCATCATAAAGGGCTTTGGCGTGAATGCTCATCTTGTATGTATTATAGACGTTCTCATGGCACTTGCTGCAGGTCTTTGGGACGTTGAACTTATATATCTTTGATTCGGGGTTATTCGGAGAATGGAGATCATGCGAACCGTGGCAATCCGTGCACACCGCGGCGAACTCCTCACCCCCTAGGAACGCTTTTCCGTGCACGCTCTCAAGATAGGACTTGTACGGAGTCTTCTGAGTAAGTCTGTACTGATCCATCTTCTTTTCGTCTTCGTGACATCTGGCACAGGTCTGATTTATGTTCTTTCTCGAAACTGGCGATAACGGATTCCTATAATTCAAAAGATAGTGATTATCTCCGTGGCAGGCCTTGCAGGATGCGGCCTCAGATATCCCTTTTGCTACCGCCTTGCCATGATCGCTGTTATGGTATATTTGGAATTCCACCCTGTGGCAGTTTCCGCACTTGACCGGTCCGGGTTTCTGATTATGCGGAGCCTCTGTAATATCGGAGTGACAGCTGGTGCAAAGGTTCTTGCCGTGAATAGACGTCGCGAACCTTTTTTGGTCGACCTCGGCATGACAGTTAAAACATTCGCTGTCTTCCAGCGAATGGGCTGTCCGGGTAACAAGAAATGATAAACAAATGATTAAAAAGATTGTCTGCTTTCTCATTGGCGCATTTTTATGCCTGTCAATCCCCCATAAATCAATCAAAATAAATATAAAAATTAAGTACTGGACAGTTATATTTCCGTTATTGTAGTCGTGTCCCGTTAACAACGAGATAGGAGGCGCATTATGCGAATTGGATGGACTGAGATACTGATAATTTTACTTGTCGTCGTTTTCCTTTTCGGGGCCAGAAGGCTTCCGGAGCTGGCTCGGTCGCTAGGCAAGAGCCTCAATGAGTTCAAGAAGGGGATGAAGGACGTAACGGCCGACATCAAGGACGAAGAAAAAAAATAGAATATGGACAAGGCCTACCTTGATCATCTGGACGAGCTGAGAACACGGATGATGAGGGCCATGCTCGGCATCATCATCGGCGTTATAATATCTTTCGTGTTCATCTCCGGTATCTTTCGTTTTCTTTGCAGGCCTTATTTTGATTTCATGGCCTCGAACGGCATCGTCAACCAGAACGCGCTGCTATCTCTCAGCCCTTCCGATACTTTCATGATGACGTTTCACGCGGCAATACTTACCGGAATAGGCATCGCGCTCCCGTGGACGATCTATCAGCTATGGTCTTTCGTAGCCCCCGGTCTTTACAACGATGAAAAAAGATATGTGTCATTAGGCGTTACATCCACCGTGCTTTTCTTTGTTGCGGGCGCTCTCTTCGCCTATTTTATGATAGCGCCGATGACGATAACTTTCTTTTACAACTATTCCATCGGCCTCGGAGTGATGCCGAGCTGGACGATAAACGGATATTTCGGGTTCATCACAACACTGCTTGTCTGCTTCGGCGTGGCGTTTGAACTTCCGGTGGTCATATTCTTGCTGTCAGCCATTGGAATAGTCTCGCCATACCTTCTTACAAGATATAGAAGGCATGCAATAATTGTCATTTTTATCATTTCCGCTCTCTTAACACCGCCTGACGTCGTAACTCAAGTCATGATGGCCATTCCGTTGATACTTCTTTACGAGATTTCGATATTCGGGGCAAAATTCATCTATAAAAAGAGGATGAACAGGCTTATAGCCTCTGAATTTTCTTGAGACCATGGGGAAATTTTAACGTATGAAGCATATGGGCACCTCTATAAACCCATTGTTATGTCATTGCGAGGAGCGTCCAGCGACGAAGCAATCTCCATAAATCAAGTGTTTGCGGGGGATTGCCGCGCCCCTTCGGGGCTCGCAATGACAGCGTGAGTAGTTTATAGAGGTGCCCATATCAACCTATCAAGAACGGGGGATAATTCATGAAGACAAAGAAGGGTCTTTTGATAGACTTCACCAAATGTATCGGGTGCGGATCCTGCATGGCGGCGTGTGCGGAACAGAACGGCCTTCCTCCGCCAACCCCCGAAATGACGGACCTGTCTTACAAGAACTACACCGTGGTCTCTTTTGACCATAAGACACATTCCGAAAGTTACGGACTTAAATGCATCGAATGCCATCACGTCGAAAAATGCGGCCACTGCCACGGCACGGACACCGCTTCGATGATGGTGGAAGAGGCAAAGATAGCCCTTCATGAGACCTGCATGGGATGCCACAGGATGATAGAATCCGGTCCAAGAAAATGCGACGATTGCCATAAAAAACCCGCCAAATAAAAATATTCTTGTGCAAATATGAACTTTTTCTTGACTTTATCCAAGTTGTAGAGTTTGAGGTTGGTCCATGCCGCCGCAGATAAAAAGACTCGCTGTTTTGTTTGCGATATTTATCGGGCTATTTATAGTAGCCCGCTATTTTCTTGTTCCTAAATCTTTTGGGAAATATGGCCATTACCGTGCGGATTCGGTGGAAGAGGTGAAAGCTCTGCCTATGAATTATGCTGGCTCCTCTACCTGCAAAACCTGCCACGAAGACATTTACAAACTTAAAGCCTCTTCCAAACATGCAACGGTTGCCTGCGAGACATGCCATGGTCCTGCCATAAAACATGCCGAAGACCCCATGAACATTAAGCCCGATAAGCCAAAGGGAAGAGCATTTTGCGGGTTGTGTCATACAAAGAATTATGCGCGTCCAAAGAACATGCCTCAAATAGATTTGGAAAAACATAACGAAGGAATGGAATGTTATTTATGCCACAACGCGCATGATCCGAAAATATGAAACTTAATTCACGACGCAACTTCTTAAAATCTACGGCTTTGATAGCCGGCGGCGTTCTTACAGCCTCTGTAGCAGATCGTTTTAACGCCCTTCTTTACGCGGCAACCCCCAAAAAGAAGGATGGTCATTGGTATGGCATGGGAATTGACATAGACAAATGCATCGGCTGCGGACGCTGTTCCGACGCGTGCAAAAAAGAAAACAATGTGCCAAGGGAGCCGTTCTTTTTCCGTTCGTGGGTAGAGCAATATACAATCATGGACGACGGCAAGGTGAAAGTTGAATCGGAAAACGGCGGAATCGACGGCCTAAAACAATCGGTGCCCGACGAAAAAATATTTAAATCATTTTTTGTGCCGAAATTGTGCAACCACTGTTACAAATCTCCATGTGTTCAGGTTTGCCCGGTAGGCGCAACGTATGAAACCAGAGACGGCGTTGTTCTTGTGGACGACAAATACTGCATAGGTTGTAGATATTGCATTCAGGCGTGTCCATACGGCTGCCGCTATCTTCATCCCGAAAAGCATGTTGTTGATAAATGCACGCTTTGCTACCACAGAATAACAAAGGGGCAAAATCCCGCGTGCGTTGAAGTTTGCCCAAGAGGCGCAAGAACGTTTGGAGATTTGAATGATAAAAATGGAGAGCTAGTCAAATTTTTAAAAAATCATACGTGTCTGGTACTGCGACCTCACTTAAACACCGGCGCTAAAGTTTATTATAACAGTTTAAGCTCGGAAGTAAGATAAGATAAACAAGCGAACCATCTGGCTTTGCCGGTGGTTTGCGCGGGGCTTGGGGCATTGCGAGGCGATGACAAAAACATAAATTAATGCGAGTGGCGACATTCATCGCCCGAGCAGACCACAAAATACAATGGACCAACTCATACAAAATTTGTACGGTGTTTTGACGCAAGTGCAGGGTTTTATCTATCCAAACGAGGTGGAACTCCACTGGAGCATCTTGATAGTTTTATATCCCTATATTACGGGTCTTGTCGCGGGAGCCTTCATCCTCGCCTCTCTCGAACGGGTGTTTAAGGTAAAGGCCGTTAAGCCAACTTACGATTTGGCGCTTTTAACCGCGCTTGCTTTTTTGATTTGCGCACCGATACCCTTAAACGCCCATCTGACACAGCCTTTCCGCGCATATGAAATCATGATAACGCCCCACCTCACCTCTGCAATGGCGGTGTTTGGGTTTGTATATATGTGGTATCTGATGGTGGTTTTGCTCCTGGAAATATGGTTCGATTACAGGCGCGACTTTGTTATTTGGTCCAACGAAAAAACCGGCATAATGAAGTGGGTATACAAAATTTTAACCTTGGGCGTTACAGACATTTCGGAGTCTGCATTGAGATGGGACAAAAAACTCGGTTATTTTGTAACTATCATCGGCATACCGTCCGCATTCTTATTGCATGGCTACGTCGGCTTTATTTTCGGCTCCATTAAGGCTAACCCATGGTGGTCGAGTGTTTTAATGCCCGTTATATTTATCTTTTCTGCAATGGTTTCGGGCATCGCTCTGGTCATGCTACTGTATATGCTTATTTCGCTTATTAGGCGCATTCCCATAGATATGGAATGTGTTGACACCGTTGGCAGATACCTCCTCTACGCCTTGGTATTAGACTTTTCGCTTGAAGCGCTCGATCAAATCCATCGCTTTTATGAAGCGGAGGAATCCTTTGAAATCATCTCGCTTCTCATGTCCGGCAAGCTTTATATAACTTTGATAATAGTCCAGATAATGCTCGGCACCATTGTGCCGCTTATAACGCTTGGATTATTGCAAGTTTATAAACCGTCGGAAAAGAAGAGGCGTCTTATCTATTTAATGGACAGCGTTTTGGTGCTGATAGGTGTTTTTGCAATGCGCTGGAACGTTGTGATAGGCGGCCAGTTGTTTTCAAAAAGTTTCTACGGTTTCACAGCTTATAAGCTGGATATGATAGGCCGCGAAGGATTTTTGGTGTCGGCAGGACTTGTAATTCTGCCGTTCATTATTTTGAGCTTTCTACTTTGGCTAATGCCTCCATGGAAGAAAATTAGAACATGACTGAAACTGATATCGCCAAACGCAATTTTTTAACAAAGTTGGTGGGTGGTGTGCTGGGGGTGACTGCTGTTATTTTTGCTGCTCCGTTTGTCAGATACCTGATCCCGAAAAAAAACTCCGGCGACGCTAATATCCTGACTTCTGCCGATGGCAAGCCCGTTTTGGAAAAAGAGATCAAAGAAAATTCATCGTTTGTCGGGTTTTCAAAGAGCGGCCCAACCATTATTATAAAACGCGACGGGAAGCTACGAGCGCTTTCAGCAGTATGCACACATCTTGGATGTCTCGTTAAGTGGATTCCAAACGAAGGCGTTTTTTTCTGCCCCTGCCATGCTGGCAAATTTGATGCAAACGGCGTTAATATAAGCGGCCCGCCTCCGGAACCGCTCACTGTGTATAATGTCACAGTGGTTGAAGATGGCACGATTGCTTTGGAGAAATCATGATCAGGAGAATTATAAGCGCCATTGATGAAAGAATAAAATTATTGGAAATATACCGGGAGCAGATGTCGCATTACATGGTTCCTTCTGGCTTAAATTTCTGGTATTCTATGGGAGCCGTGCTTATCGCTGTTTTCTGTATTGAAGTTGTCACAGGCATTTTTCTCTTAATGAACTATGTCCCATACACAAAAGAAGCGTTTGAAAGCGTGACATACATCTCAAATACGGTTCCCGCGGGCTGGTTAATAAGACGCGTTCATGCGGTCGGCGCCAACATGTTTGTTCTCGTCCTGTTCCTTCACATGTTCTCTGTAGCCATCATGGGCTCCTATAAAAAACCGAGAGAGATACACTGGTTCGTCGGATGTTTCATCTTGGGAATCACGCTTGTCACTTGCCTTTCCGGATACCTCCTGCCTTGGAGCCAGCTTTCGTATTGGGCAACAACCGTAGCAACGAGTTTCCCAGGCTCAATCCCGGTTGTCGGCGACTGGCTCGTATACTTTATGCGCGGAAGCAATATTGTCTCCCAAGAGACAATGGGGCGTTTCTTTGCAATGCACGTTTCTCTCATTCCGTTCACGCTCCTAACACTAATTTCCATCCACATCTTTGTAATGCGCAGAACCGGCATATCTGTGCCGCCTTGGACGGACGGCACAAAAAAGATGCCGTTTTTTCCGCATTTTGTAATAGAGGATTTAAAGATCATTTATTTTTTCCTGGCGGTATTATTCGTATTTGTTTTCTTTTATCCGCAGATAAGTTTTCCGCCTGACGCGCTTGATCCTGCCGATCCGCTTTCAACGCCGGCGCATATTAAGCCCGAATGGTATTTTCTGGCAAACTACCAAATGCTTAAACTCGTGCCCAACGAATTTTTGGGCATCGTATTGCAAGGAATTGTTGCGTTTCTTATATTCTTTCTGCCCATTTTGGATAGAAAAGAGGAACGGATGGCATGGAAACGCCCTATATTCGGGACAATCATCTTTTTGGGAATAATTGCATTTATTATCCTTACGATATGGGGATATTGTTCGTAATTAAATATAGTCGTCAGAAGTCAGAAAAATGAAGTAGGGGATCTCCGACATCTTACTTCTTGCTTCCGATCTCTGACATCCGACTTCGGACTTCCGGCCTATGAATATAAAAATAGACGCTAAAAAATATTTTATTCCCTGCATCTTGTTTCTTGCTTCCTGTTTCTTGCTTCCGCTTGCCTTTGCGGAGGACAGCGCATGTCTTTCATGCCATGAAGATGTTGCAAAAGACTGGAGAGAGAGCATTCATGCTGAAAACGGAATATCCTGCCATAACTGCCACGGTGGAAATCCAAAAAACATCGATAATGCTATGGACCCAAAGGAAGGTTTTATAGGCAAGCCTTCGGAAGCGGAGGTTCCGGCCTTCTGCGGTAAATGCCATGTTGGCGTCAAGGAAAATTACACAAAGAGCGCGCACAGTATAAATCTTACCAGAGGAGGGCCAAATTGCGTCACCTGTCACACTTCTCACAAACAGAAAAGAGCCAACATCAGCCTTATTTCGAAAAACCTTTGTGCACAATGCCACAGTTTTGAGCGGGCGGAAAAAATAAGAAACGCAATGATTATGTCGGAAACTGAAATTACAGAGCTGGAAAAAAGGATGGAAGCGTTACGTATTCAAGGACACGATGTAAGGCCTGCTAAAAATGCTTTATTTGCTACGAGAAATAATTTTCACAGGTTAACGCATGTCGTAAACGCAGATTTAATATTAAAAGAAACAACGGGAATAAATACGGAAATAAAACGCCTGAAAGCTGAAATAGCGGCTAACGAAGCAACAGAGGTAAAGAGAAAGATATTTGGCGCTATCTTCATAATCTTTCTATTGATAGGAGCCCTCATCTTCTGGTGGTACAGAAACACAATTCTTTCGGAATGAGTTTTTAAATCATATATCCGAGCATAAATAGACCCTGTCGGAGAAGTGACGGTTAAAAAAACGCATTTCGCATCCAATATTTTCTTTTTCGGGCGATCCGAATGTTTTTCCCCTGCCATTATCTCCCGCCTCCCTATCATTTTCCTTTTTCTTCATCACACCGCCGCTGCTATCAGGGCATCTCCCCTCCAATCCCGCAAGAGCCGATTCATATTCACCCCCAACATAGCCATCTGACCCTTCGAACCCACAAGACGCAAAGACGAACCCACAAGACGAAGACGAACCCACAAGACGAAGACGGAACCCACAAGACGGACTCATTTGGAGGAGATTGGGTGGTTTTGGATAAGTGACGTGGAGAGGGTGCGGTTCTACGCCGGCA
>PCWZ01000034.1 GCA_002796305.1 Deltaproteobacteria bacterium CG11_big_fil_rev_8_21_14_0_20_49_13 | reverse complement strand
ACAACAGGCCTCGAAAATGCTTAAACTTTAAGACACCAAGTGAGGCTTATAACTTAGAGCGTTGCACTTAATGGTTGAATTCGGGATTGTTATAGTTGTGGACAATGGGACTTTTAAAATACTATTTGTAATAATCTCCCGCGCCAGCCTGTAAGGAGCTGGTGCGCGGGGGTTGAATAACCCAATTGATCACTGAATGACGTTTAAGGCGGCGTGAAACACTGCTTTGCGAAGGTCGCCAACACCGGCTACTTACGTGCAGGTTGGCGACAAGATTGAATTACGAACTGTCAAAAATCAAATCCCATCCCAATCAAACAACCTTGCGAAACGAACGACGGGAGTATTTCAGGGTCATGATGAAGAGCCGAGGTCCATATTTGTCACACATCTAGTTTGACGGTTGTATATGTTTGGTGTATCATACAAAGACTTATGGATGAGGGGAGCGTAAGTTATCAAATATTGGAAGATCTGCCCGTTGCGCTTGTAGGTGCCGGTTTTATCTCGGCCGACCAACTGGCCGTTGCCCAGGTGACCCAAAAGAGCATGGGCGGCGATATCGGTCATATCCTTATAAAGAAGGGGTTCGTTACCGAGGCCCAGCTCCTGCAGTTCATCGCAGATAATCTCAAGATAGAGTTCGTTACGCTTACCGACAAGCATATTGAACAGGATGCGATAAAGCTCGTTCCCTTGATTCTTACCCAGAAATTTCATTTTGTGCCTGTCTCCAAAAAGGGGGACATGCTTCAAATAGCGATGGGCGATCCTCTGTATCTTTTCGCGCTCGACGAGATAAGGTCCACCGTTAAGTGCGATGTGGAACCCGTTTTTGCGGCAAAAGAAGATATTGAAAGGGCGATAAAACTACACTACCACTCGCCCGACGCCTCTGTTTCAGCCATGGACGAATCGATGGAGATAGTCGATCAGGACATGCTGGATGAGGCTGAGTCATCCGAAAAGCTGGAAGAGCTGGCCTCCGGTACAAAGATAGTGAACATAGTGAACGGCGTCATCGCCAAGGCGTACCGCGAACACGCAAGCGACATCCACATCGAACCGATGATCGACAGGATCAGGGTCCGGTACAGAATAGACGGTCTTTTGGAGGAGAGGATAGTCCTTGCAAAGAAGATGCTTCTCCCCATCGTTTCAAGGCTTAAGATAATGGGGAACATGGACATTGCGGAACGCCGGGTGCCGCAGGACGGACGCGTCAATCTTAAGTTCCTCGGCAATCGTATCGATCTAAGGCTTTCCACATATCCTTCAATGTACGGCGAAAAGGTAGTCGTCAGGCTCCTGGCCAAAGAAGGCATCTTGGGTCTTGAAGACTTGGGATTTTCCGAAGAGGATAAGTTAAGGTTCATGGACATTATAGTAAGGCCTCACGGTATATTCCTTGTCACCGGCCCCACCGGCAGCGGAAAGACAACGACCCTCTACGCCGCGCTCCAGAGGATAAATTCGCAGGAAAAAAACATCATATCGATAGAAGACCCGATAGAGAACGAGATAGCGGGAGTTTCCCAGGCGCAGGTTAATCTTAAGGCGGGGCTTACTTTTGCGTCGGCCCTTCGTTCGATATTAAGACAGGACCCCGATGTCATAATGGTCGGCGAGATACGCGACAGCGAGACGGCAGACATCGCGCTTCGTTCCGCTATGACCGGCCACTTTGTTTTCTCCACGCTTCACACGAACACGGCGATAGGCGCCGTTGCAAGGCTTGCCGACCTTGGGCTAGAACCGTTCCTGATATCTTCGGCCATATTGGGAGTCCTTTCGCAGAGACTTGTGAGAAAGATATGTAAGGAGTGCAGGGCGGAAGTTGAGGCGACGGACGCCCAAGCGGAATATCTTAAGAAATATGCCGGGAGCGGCTTGAAGCTCGACAAGAAGAACATCAAGATATACCGCGGCAAAGGGTGCAAGGCCTGCAGGATGAGCGGATACAAGGGCCGTGTCGGTATATTTGAACTTGTTGCGTTCAACGAAAAACTTAAACAGATGATAACCGAAAGGGCGTCCGAAGAAGATCTGAGGAGAGAGGTCAGGGCGATGGGGATCCGAGATATAAATGAAGAGGCCGTTGTTAAGGTCCTGACAGGGGTCACAACGATAGAAGAAGTCATAAGGGTCACTCAAGAAGAATAAATAGTTCCTATGCCGCTATATTCCTATAAAGTGAGGGACAAAAAGGGCGAGCTTGTTTCGGGCGAGGCCGAATCAACGTCGGCCAGAGATCTTTCCGAAAGCCTTTTTTCGGGAGGAATGATCCCGATCTCGGTTAGAGAAGCAAAGAAGGGCGGTATTAATATTGAAAATATCGGCGATATCTTCCAGCGCGTTAAGACGGAAGAAATAATGATATTTACGCGCCAGTTCTTCACTCTCTTCAAGGCGGGCATAAGCATGGACACGATCCTTGCCGCGGTTTCCAAACAGATATCTTCCCGAGCAATGCAGAACGCCCTGGAAAAGACAAGAAAGGACGTCGCCGAAGGGGCATCCCTTTCTCAGGCGTTCGCCCGTCATCCAAAAGTTTTCGACGAAATGTATGTCTCAATGCTTGCCGCCGGTGAAGAAGGCGGTATATTGGAGCAGGTCCTGCAGGAGCTCGTTGTCCTGCTGGAAAAAGAGGACGAGATAAAAAGGAACGTAAAGTCGGCCACCCTTTATCCAAAGATAGTCGTCTTCGTGCTTGTCGGCGCAGTTACCGTTCTGATGACATTTGTCGTGCCGAAGTTTTCCAAATTCTATGCCCATTATGGCGCCGATCTGCCAATACCTACGCAGATACTTATCGGCACATCTAACTTTGTAAGAAATTACTGGTACGTGGTCATTTTGATAATTGCCGCCATAGTATATATGTACAAGCGGTATTATAAGACTCAGGCCGGCAAATTGAAGATCGACAGGTTAAGATTCAAGGTTCCGGTCTTTGGGCCCCTCACGACAAAGATAGCCAACGCAAGGTTCGGCCATATACTTTCAGCGCTCTACAAGAGCGGCCTCCCCATGCCCAGGTCACTTGAGGTCGTTGCGAACGTCATTGACAATGCTGCGTTCGCTTTAGAGGTGAGAAAGATAAAGGATAGGATACAAAAGGGTTCGCTATTGTCCGATGCCATGGCAGGAGGCGTGTTTTTTTCGCCGGTTATGATCGAAACCACGGCGGTGGGTGAAAGAACAGGTTCTCTTGACGAGATGCTCAATGCCGTGGCTACGCATTACGATCTTGAAATCGGGCACACCATAAAAAATCTTACAACTCTTTTAGAACCTATTCTTTTAATAGGAATTTTCGCGATGGTTACCATCCTTGCGCTATCAATTTTCTTGCCAATTTGGAACATGTCAAGTATAGTGTCGGGAAAATAAACCCAAAAAGGAGGGATACTTATGGATGAACAGGTAATCCAAACAAAAAAGCCGCGCGCCAAGTTCGAATGGGCGATCATCGCGGTGGTGTTGGTGGCGGCAATAGTTGTCGCTTTCGGCATCTATTCAAAGAGAGATTCGGTCAACAAAGGCAAGATCCTTATTTCAGAGCTTGACAACATTCGTTCCGCAGTGACGATGTACAAGACGCTGAACAAGGCGAATCCGCCGACTCTCGAAGCGCTGACCAAGCTCAACTATTCGTTCGAGCCGGGGCAGACGGGCAAGGCGTACCTTGAAAAGGTCACGATCAGCACCGGGGGCCAGCTTGTGGACCCTTTCGGGAATCCCTACAAGTATGACAGCAAGAACGGCTGGGTCATTTCCACAACAAAGGGGTATGATAAGTGGTAGGGGGTTAATATATGGGTTTTGAGAAGCCTCAAAGAAAATGGTTCGAGCGCGTGATGGTGGCAATGCTGATCATAGTTGTCAGCGCACTGGTAGGTTCCAATGTTTATTACCAGATGAAATCCGGCAAACAGCGCACGCTTTTTTACCAGCTACAGATACTTAGAAGCTCTATTAACCTTTATAAGCTGATAAATAATAAGAACCCCGACAGTTTGGAAGAGATAGCGACGGGCTATTATAAGTTTCCGGGCGAAGATGTTACAAAACGTTATATTGAGAACGCTCCCATCAATAAAGATGGAAATGTAGTTGACCCGTTCGGTAAAGAGTATTATTATGACGACGAGACCGGCTGGTTGAGAAGTTCAACTGCCGGATACGAATTCTGGTGAAACAACAAACAAAGGCCCGCCACGAACGTTTGGCGACGGCCCAAGGAGGATTTAATATGAAGAAAGGTTTTACACTGATCGAGCTAGTGCTGGTGATAACCATCTTGGGTATCCTGGCGATCTCTGCCCTGCCGAGCTTTATCAACATCTCGACACAGGCGGAACAGGCATCACGTGACGGCGTAGTAGGCGCGGTCCGTGCAGGCGTTGCTCTCCAGAGAGCTAACGACCTCGTTACGAACGGCCCTCCGGGTAGCTATCCTGCAGCTCTCGATGCCGCCACTGCCGCAGCATGTTCATCGGCGAATCCATGCTTTACGACCGTTCTTACCCAGGGTGTTGCAGACGGAAGCTGGTCAAAAGGCGATGCTACTACTTATAGCTTTACCGACGGCACCAGTACATTTGTCTACACATATACATCTTCGAATGGCACGTTCACATCTACTACGGCTCCGTAATGTAGTTTAAATGTGATGGGAATGTAGTTCAAAAGTTGGTAAAAAGTAGTTCAAATGTTGTCTAGGGAGGGAGTTGGGCCTAATGCTCAATTCCCTCTTTTACTTTTATTTAAGTTGTGATATTGTCGCGCCATGAAAAAGGGATTCACATTAACAGTGTCAGGCACTTTATTTATAGGGCACCTCTAAAAACCCATTGGCGTGTCATTGCGAGGGAGCGTAGTGACCGAAGCAATCTCCATAAATCAAGTGTTTGCGGGAGATTGCCTCGCCCCTTCGGGGCTCGCAATGACAGAACAAGCAGGTTTTTAGAGGCGCCCTATAATTACAACCCGGTCGACGGGACATTCAGCCCTCAGTAGGTACCTGTTAATATGATCTTAAAAAAGCGAGAAGGTTTTACGCTCATAGAGTTGGTCATGATGATATCTCTTTTGGGCATCATGGTCGTGTTTTATATTGAATCTGCGGGAGATCTAAGTAACGTAGGGATCGACACCGCAGCTAGAAAGGCCCAGCAGGATATCAGGTACGCCCAGCAGTTGGCGCAGACTACGGGCGTCGTTCACGGGGTAAAGTTCATAAAGAACGGCACTTATCAGGTCTATCGTGGTTCCTATGGAAATCCGGTAACGGACCCTACTACCGGGGGCCAGCTGGTAGAAAATTTTGTGCATTTCCCAGGGGTTGAGATAGACACCAACTATGAGGTGAAATTTGATGCCGTGGGAAGACCGACGATCGGCGCAGATCAGAGGGCTAGACTTATAGCCACAAGCGGTGCAAGAAGAGACGTTTACGTTATTGACCAGACGGGAGCGGTAATAAATGACCTTATACAGAAGGGCACGGGGTGCAGCTGTGACATTTGCAGGAAATAAAAAAGGTTTTACTCTCATAGAGGTCGTGTTGACCATAGTCATCATTTCCGTAGGCCTTGTTGCCATGATGTTTGTTTTCGATAACGTTACGCGCGGCTCAATGGAGGCCGACATGAACGTTACCGCCACTTTTTTGGCTCGCGAAAGGCTTGAGATAGCGGCCTTTGACAAGGTATATCGGGGTTACGATTATCTCACAGGAACGCGCTATCCAGCTTCAGAAAACGTTTCCGTAGGCGGAAGGAAGTATGTAAGGGAAACTGTCGTTTATGAGGTTGATAAGATCGACCTTGTGACCACGCTCCTCAATTCTAATTTTAAGCGTGTAGACGTCACGGTGAAGTGGGGCACTGCTTCCACGCAGAGGATCATTGAGACGACACTTTTTACCAGATGAAGAACAAAGGTTTCACATTGATAGAGCTTTTACTGACGATCATCGTGGTCGCTATTATTTCCGGTGTTTCGGCGCAGGTCCTGGTCAGGGGAATAGAGATCTATTCACTTATTGCTAACAGGCGGGACGCTTTGGAACACGCACGTGTCGGCATGGACAGGATGGTCTCCGAACTTTTGCTGGTGAAATCCTTAGACATCACGTCTATAAGTAATACGAACATCAGTTTCAAGGATATCAACGGCAGTTCAACTAGTTTTCGAAGGGCAACCCAGTATAATACCATTGACCTCTTTCGCGGCAGTGATTTTTTAGCAGGGCAGGTTGCTCTGCTCGATTTTGATTATTATAAATCCGACGGTTCTCCGGCAAATTTCACGTGGGATGTCAGAAGGATAAATATAGAGTTGACCATCCAGACCATAGGCGGATACGGGGATGTACCTTTAAGAACCGAGGTTTTTCCCAGGAACTTCATGTATACGAACTTCAGGTAACTTATGCAAAAAGGCGTATCGATAATAGGGGCCGTTTTCACGCTTTTGATACTTGCCATCTTTGGTTCGGCAATTGTTTCCTTGACCTCCACGGAACATAGCGTTCGCAGGCTTCAGATCGAAAAGGAGCAGGCTTTCTACGAGGTGCAGGCAGGGCTCGAATATGCGGTGAGAGAGATCTATAACGGAGGCTATCCGGTTGTTAGCAACAAGGGCCTTGGCAGGGGAATTTTTTCGGTCTCGATCGATGCCCCGAATCATATAGTCTATGCTACCGGGGTAAGCGGTGATGTTACCAAGACTCACCAGATCACCTATAATAATCTCGCCGGAGACTGCCTGAACGTGAACAACGATCAGGTGACCGTTGTCGGCCCCAACAAGACCGACATGAAGGCCCTGACCTTGAAGAAACTCTGCAACAACGCCGTAAGTATCGACAAGCTCCAGTTCGTCTGGTCGCCGGACAATAATGAAAAGGTAACGCAGGTGAAGATAGAGAATAATTTGTTATACAATAGCCCGTCAGGAGCGGCATCCGGTGAGATAATAGACATCCCCGATTATGCTATATCAGGGGGCGTTGCACATCAGATAAATCTGATAAAGTTCACGAACAATATGCTCAACAAGCAGTTTACTATAACCCTCTATCTGACCGACACGTCATATAAGACTTTACAGTTCGTTATACTGCCGCCCAATCAGAATTAAAATCCTTTGATTATATTAAGAAATATGCTACTTTCGGTAGCAGGGGGTAGCCGTATAATGTATCTTACATATTTTGGCCTACAAGATAAGCCTTTTAGCATCACGCCGGATTCAAAGTATCTCTTTCTCACGAAGCAATACGAGTCTGCGCTTGATGCCCTTGAATACTCTGTCAGAGAGAGGCTCGGTTTTTCGGTCCTGACGGGTGAAGTCGGTACCGGCAAGACCACGATAGCAAGGACCTTTCTTTCTAAACTAGGCGACGGATTCGAAAGTGCGCTACTTGTGAACCCGTTGCTCTCCATTCCCGAGATGCTCCAGGCAATAAACAAGGACTTTGGATGCGCCACCAGAGTTCTATCGCCGCAACGCCAGATAGAATCTCTCAATAAGTTCCTTCTCGATTCTGCATCAACCGGTAAGAACGCCGTTGTCATAATTGACGAGGCGCAGAACCTCTCCGTTGAATCCTTAGAGATGCTCAGGATGCTCACCAATATCGAGACCGACCGCGCAAAGCTTTTGCA
Organism: Deltaproteobacteria bacterium CG11_big_fil_rev_8_21_14_0_20_49_13; assembly: GCA_002796305.1. Lineage (NCBI taxonomy): Bacteria > Deltaproteobacteria > Deltaproteobacteria bacterium CG11_big_fil_rev_8_21_14_0_20_49_13. Next base: position 10,048 of record PCWZ01000034.1, on the reverse strand, counting down.
GATAGTCCTTGTAGGTCAGCCCGAACTTACAAAAAAGCTTGAGACGTATGAATTAAGACAGCTTAACCAGCGAATAACGGTAAGGGCGAACCTCGTTCCTCTGCAATTTGTTGAGATGGTGAGATATATAAATCACAGAGTGACGCTCGCTGGCGGCCTTAATAAGATATTCTTCGATGCAACTGCTTATAAGGCGATATGGCGGAGTACAAAGGGTTTTCCAAGGCTTGTAAATATAATCTGCGACAGGGCCCTAATGGCGGCCTATGTTGCAGACACCGCGACCATTTCCGGTGATATAATAAGAAGGGCCGTAAAGGATATCGGAGTGGTAGCGCCCCGCACCGGTTGGCTTAGTGCGCTAAAAAATCTAAAGGTAAACAGACTATTATGTCGCTTATACACAAAGCCTTAAAAAAGGCCGAAGGAAATGACAGGCCGAAAGCTCCCGAGCCTCCGGTTGAACAATTTGTCGGGGATAGGCTCGGAAGCATCAAACAACAATTGACGCCAAGGGTCATCGTTCTTCTGATCGTGGTGGCTCTTGCGCTTCTCTTTACGGTCTACAAGAGGTTCATTTACAATAGCTCTACCTTTCCGCAAAATCGACTTCCGACCGTTGTGCAACCGGCTGTTCACCCGCCTCCTGATATGCAATCTCCGCTACTGCAGGCATTACCGCCGCCGTCGACCCTCAATGAGGCGCTTGAAGAAGGAAAGATATTTTTCAGTGAGGGGAAGTACGATGAAGCCCTTTCAAAGTTCATAGAGGCTGAAACGAAGAATCCGAACGATCCTGTCATCTACAACAACATAGGACTTATCTACAAAAAGAAGAACGATTTTGCCAAGGCCGAGAGCTTTTACAAGAGGGCCATACAGTTGAAACCAAACTATCCCGAATGTCTCAATAATTTAGGCGTTCTGAAGACGTCGTCGGGCGATCCTTTGGAGGCGGTGATATACCTTAAACGGGCGATAGTGGCAGACAATACCTATGCCGATGCCTATTTTAATCTCGGGGTTCTAAACGACGGAGAAGGAAACTTCAAGGAGGCCATTGCCAACTATAAATCATTCCTTCAATTCACTGACACCAAGGACGATTCGCTGATCACCAAGGTCAAAGAAAGGATAGAGGGGCTGTCCGAATGAACGAACTTTTTAAAAACTTTCTGAAGCCGAAGAACGTGCTTGGTTGTGACATTGGTACTGCTTCGCTTAAGGTCGTCTATATAAAGGACGACAACGGGTTGGCAAAACTTGAATCGTTCGGTCTAATCGATACGGACCCTCTATCCGAACATACCATTTGCATACAAAGGGCGAAGGCATTTCTTAAGGAACACGGGCTTTCCGGTCATAACGTAAGCCTTAACGTCGAGGACAAAAGCTTGAGGATAAGGCGTATGGACCTGCCAGAGATGCCTAAAGGTGACATGAAGATAGCCATAAGATGGAACTTTAGGGAGTATGTGGATGGTCCGATAGAAAAATTCAGCGTCGATTACTCCGGCTACGGTGATATGAAGGTGAACGGTGATAAAAGACCGGTCCTGGCATTCGCCGTCGCTAACGACGCGGTCGAAAAATTGATAAAGGTGACAAAGCTGATAGGTCTCAAGCCCGTTTTTGTAGAACCGAACGCAACGGCCCTGCTTTCCGCTTTTGATCACAGTGTCGGGTGGGAGAAGGATAAGTTCAGCGTTATTATAGATATGGGCGGGACCCTTGCAAATTTCGTTGTGTTAGGTAACGGTCTTCTCCTCTTTTCAAGGCCTATCGCTAATGCCGGTGTAAATTGGCTCATCAAGTCGATCTCCAAGGAAATGCTCATAAATGATGAGGCCGCCATAGACCTTATAAAGGCCTATATTTCAAAGCCCGGCGAACAGGTCGAGCAAAAGTTTTCGACCGCCGTCTCGCAGTTCCTGAGCCAGATGGTGATCGAGGTTCAGCGGTCCATCGATGCCTTCTGTCTTCAGTTCCATACGGATAAGGTCGGTGCCATTTATCTTGCGGGCGGGGGAAGCATGATCCCCGGTATCTGCGAGCATATCTCCAAAAATTTGGGTGTTTCAGCCAAGATATTCGATCCGTTCGAAAAAATAGATATCAGCATTGTCGGAGGAAAGATCCCGAACCCGCAGTTATATGCAGTTGCGGTTGGGCTTGCTTTGCCTAGGGAATGAGCAGATGATACAAAGGGTAAATTTCATAGAGAAGACCCCGTATGCGATCAGTTATCGCAATATGCTTATTTTTGCGGGCATTGTATGTGTCATCTGCCTCCTTGCGAACGGCCTCTTTGTCCTTCGAAATACCTATTTGAAGTCGAAGATAGCCTCTACTAACAAAGAGATCCAGGTGCTTACTATACAAAAAGAAAAGACTTTGGCCGCAATGCAGATAGCGCAGACAAAGAACGTCGGTTCCGTCACCTCTCTTGCGAGCCTTTTTGTGAAGATGCCGGCATGGTCAAGCGTCCTTTCCGAGATGTCAAAGAGGATGCCAAAGCAGGTATGGTTCGATAACATTCGGTCCAGTAATATCGGAGATCTCTCCGATCGGAGGAAACTTGAGATGTCGGGTAAGAGCGTAAGTCACGCGTCGATAGCACAGCTCGTGAACTCGCTTGAGGAGTCGGAATATTTTCAGAACACGGTCCTGGTGAAATCTCAAAGAGGTGCGGACGGGTACTCTTTTATAATAAATTCGGAGACATTGTTCCCAAAGGCGGAGTGGTGATATTATGGAGACCGACTCACAGTTTGATCTAAAGCAGGAGGCAGGTTCCAGAGAGAGGATATATTTCATTATCATTCTCCTGCTCATAGTTGTCGCCTTTGCGAGGTGGTTCTACATACCGAAGATCAAACAGGCGAAGCTTTTGAGGGTGGAGATAAAGAACCAGTCGATGCAGATTGATACTCTGAGACAGTTCGCCAAGCTGAAGATACCGACCTTACAGCCGCAACAGGCGGACCAGCAGGCAACATTTAAGACGGGAACCATGTTCGAAAAGGCGGTGGAAGAGTCGTCAAAATCGGAGCAACAGGTCATTGCCGACATCGTTAGGATGCTGACATCCAACAATGTTCTGAACGGGGTGAGCGTGTCCGGTATGAACTTCATGCCGGAGGTCAATAAAGGCAACTACAGTACGGTGCCGATAGAGATCAATCTTGAGGGCAAATATTCAGGGATGCTTAATTATCTCGGTCATGTGGAGAAGTTCGGAAAGCTTGTTACGACCGATAACATAGAACTGACGACATCCGAGAAGGCCCCTAATGTTGTCAAAGCAAAGATAGATGCCAGCATATATGTGGTCAATGCTTTAGAGGCGCCGTCACAGACGGCCGAATCGTCGGCTCAGGTCTTGCCTGCGTCTTCGTCGTCAAATCCGATGGGCAAATGAGGGAAATATGAGAATCATAAAATATTCGATCTTTGGTTTGTTCGTTTTGAGTGTTGCCCCTCTCTATGCCGCATCGCTTTCCGATCTTAACACAAAAGGATTTCAGGACAGGACAACTCCTCCCGTAAGAGCCACGGAAAATCCGTTCATGAAGCAAAACGCATCTCCCCAGGATATGGTCGTTGAGGATCTTCATCTTGACGGGATAGTTTACAGTCCTCATTCATCGTATGCTCTTATAAGCGGTTTTACGGTCAGAGAAGACGATGATGTGGCAGGACTCAAGGTTAAGGTAATAGAGAAGGACAGGGTGGTACTGCGTCAACTTGACCAGATGAAGATATTAAGGTTGGATTGAGGGATCAAACATGGGAGACAAAATATTAATAGATCGATGCCGGAAGCTGGATGCCGGAAGCTGGAAGTGTAGATTGTTTTTTGTCTATCTCAAGCCTCTGGCCTCCCGCATCCTGCCTCTTGTTTCATGCCTTCTGTTTCTTGCTTCTTGCCTCCTGCCTCTTTCTCTGAGGGCGGAGGACACTGGCACCATAGACAGGAGCGACAGAAACGACTTTAACTCACGTTACTCCATATCCTTCAACAACGCCAATCTCAAAGAGGCGCTTCGTTTTCTTTCTGGAATAGCCGGGGTCAACATGATGATACCCGAAGACGTCACAGGCACGGTCACCACGCGTTTTGATTCCGCCACCATACCGGATGCCATCAATTCCATCGTTAAGGCGAACGGTTATGACTATGCGGTGGAAAGGGGCATTTGGCGCATTGGCAAGGATGCGCAGTTCACCACTGCGGGAGAGGACCTCAAGACTGAGACCATACGGTTGAAATATGCCTCGGCAAAGGACCTTACCGAAAAGATAAAGGCCCTGCTTACGACCAGGGGCTCTATTTTTGCGGATGAAAGAACCAACTCGTTGGTCGTAAAGGAAAGGCCGGCAAATATCGAGAACGTGAGACGGTTCGTTGAGGACATCGACGTGAGAGATGCCCAGGTGCTTATTGAGGCGAAGATATTGGAGGCTACGCGCGATTTTTCAAGGAACCTGGGCATTCAGTGGGGTGTTACGTCGACAGGTACCAGAACCGGTGTGAGCGGAGTCACCGCCGTAGGTACGAACGATGCCGGAAGGACGCTTATGCAAAATCTGCCGATGCCCCAGACTCCGAGTATTACCACGCCGACCAGCGGGCTGGGCCTGATCATAGGGTCCCTTGCCGGCGGAACAACCATAGATATGCAGATAACGGCGGCGGAACAGCACGGCGACCTGAACATCATATCAGAGCCGACAATAGTGACTTCCAACGGTGTACCCGCAAATATAAGAAGCGGCGAAACGATGTATATAAAGACCGTTGGCGATGTTAATATCGGGACCACCGGCGGGACCTCTACGTCGGCCGGTTCAAGCGGGCAGGGACTTCAGGAGGTGCGTACTGGCATCGAACTTAATGTTACTCCTCAGATATCGGTGGATAATTATATCAAACTTGCCATAGTCACCCAGACATCTCAACTTGATTTCACAAGAACGGTCGATGGCATACCGGTTGTTATCGATAGCAACGCCAGCACATCGGTTGTTGTTAAGGATGGGGAGACGACCATTATAGGCGGCCTTGCCAGACTTACCGGTTCCAAAATGAACAAGGCGGTACCGGGGCTTTCAAAGATACCTCTGCTGGGGGAGCTGTTCAAATCAAGGGCCAAATATAAACAGAACAAGGATCTGATGATATTCATAAGGCCCACCATAATCAAGAACCTTGCCGACATCCCCGATAACGCAAAATATGGCAAGTTCGAAGAGATTCGAGAACAGATCGTGTTTAAGGAAGCGCCCAAGAAAGAGGGGCTGACCAACAGGCGTTCGTCGACCAATAAATATCAGCGGAACCGGTAATATTTCCGTTAATTTTTTTCTTGCAAGTTGGGTATATTGGGGTAGATTTCCGTCCCACTATGAAAATCAATGACATTGTAATAGGTATGGTTGGCGCGGGCGGAGACGGTGTTGTTGCTTTTGGAGATATCCTTTCAACTACATCCGCTCTTGAAGGCCTCAACTGCATGGTGGTGAAGAGCTTCGGTCCCCAGATAAGGGGCGGCGAAAGTTCATGCAAGATAAGAATAGCGGAAAAAGAGGTCTATTCTCAGGGCGATCGCTTGGATGTCCTTGTCGCCTTTAACTGGGATGATTACGCAAAGTTTCCAGGCGAGCTTGATGTGAAGAAAGATGTCGTTGTTGTTTGTGACGCCAAGAACACGCCTGACAAGCTTCCATTTGCGCACGACATCAACCCCAAAGAGGTCTTTAGAGTTCCATTTGATGAGCTGGTCAAAGAGTCGGGTAATCCCAAGGCGAAGAATATAATTTCTCTCGGAGTTATCTCCGAGATATTGAACCTTCCCAAGGACGGTCTTAAGAAGTCCATTACCCGCAAGTTTGGCAAGAAGAAGCAAGAGATACTGGAATCCAATATTAGAGCGATAGATATAGGCATAAACTATGCGGCCAAGAATAATTTAAAAGCGTCGCTGCAGTTTGAATATAAACTGTCCGCTCCCAAATATGTTGCCACTGGCAACGACGCTTTAGCATACGGAGCTCTTGCTGCCGGTTGCAAGTTCCTTGCCAGCTATCCCATTACTCCAGCCAGCGAAATCATGGAGTGGATGGGGCGCGAACTTCCGAAGTTCGGCGGAACAATGGTTCAGGCGGAAGATGAGATAGCCGCGGTATGCATGGTAACAGGAGCGGCGTTCGGCGGGGTGAAGGCGATGACGTCGACTTCCGGCCCCGGTGTTTCGCTTAAGATAGAGGCGATAGGCCTTGGCACCATTGCGGAACTTCCATATGTTGTGGTGAACGTGCAGCGCGGAGGTCCTGCCACCGGTCTGCCCACTAAATCTGAGCAATCAGACCTATGGCAGGCGATAGGCGGCATGCACGGCGATGCGCCTCACGCCGTCATTGCCCCGGCGGATGTTGCGGACTGTTTCGATGTCGGGATCCATGCGTTCGGGATTGCCGAAAAATATCAGATGCCTGTTATTGTGCTTTCCGACCAGTTCATAGGACACAGAAAAGAGACGGTTTCCGGTTTCGATACCGGTAATATCAGAATTGTTTCACGCGAGACGCCAAGTTCACCCTCAAGGGGAGATTATAAGAGATTTGCAGACACAAAGACCGGCGTTTCTCCTATGAGCTATCCTGGAATTAAGGGCGGCGAATACACCTGTTCCGGTATCGAGCATGAAGAATCGGGAAGCCCGACCGCCCGCCACGATACGCATGAAAGAATGTGTGCAAAACGTGCGCGAAAGTTAGAGACCCTGGTGAAAGACTTTTCGTTCATTAGAAGATACGGCCCCAAAAAAGCGAAGGTCGGCATTCTTGCATGGGGGTCCACAAAAGGCGTGGTTCGGGAGGCTGTAGAGGCGGGGAATGCAGGTGGTATGAGTATTTCCGCCCTTGTCCCGCAGCTTATCTATCCGTTGCAGGCTGACCTTGTGAATGAGTTCATAGCGTCGTGCGAAAAGATAATGATCGTGGAGATGAACTACACCGGCCAGTTCAAGGATTATCTAGCTGGGAAATGCAATCTTCCGAGGGACGTTATTCATATGAAATCAAGCGGTGCAATGTTCTTTGAGGTTGGCGATATATTGAAGAGGATTAAGGAGGCATGTTTATGACGGAAGCCGTTCGCGATCCCCAATCGTTCAAGAAATATGTATCTTCGTTAAAGCCTATCTGGTGCCCCGGCTGTGGCGACTATGCGGTTCTCACGTCTCTTGCCAAAGCTTTTGCGGAGATGAACTACGAAACGGCAGACACCGCCGTCATCACAGGCATCGGTTGTTCCTCGAGACTTCCGGGGTATCTCAATACCTACGGATTCAACTCAATACACGGCAGGGCCATTCCCATTGCCACAGGGCTTAAGATCTCAAGGCCCGATATCAATGTCGTGGTCGCGGGAGGCGACGGCGACATGTTTGCCATCGGCGGAGGGCATATGGCACACGTCGTGAGGCGCAACATAGACATGACGCTTCTTGTGATGGATAATAATATTTACGGTCTTACCAAAGGCCAGGCATCACCGACAACGCCTCTGGGCACAAAAACATCAACAACGGCCTACGGGAGCATCTCCACGCCGATAAGGCCGCTAAATGTCATGCTCGGCTACAACTGTTCATTTATCGCTCAGACAAGTTCTGTTGATCCTGTTCATCTGACAAAGATGATAGTTGAAGCGATGAAGCACAAAGGATTCTCTTGCGTGAACATACTCTCACCGTGTGTTACCTACCGCGGGAATGAGGAATATCAGCATATAAAAGGGAACACGCGATATTTGGATGAGAGCTACGATCCCGCGGACGGTGTAAATGCCTGGAAAACGGTGAGCACCACGGAAAAATATTTAATGGGCGTGATACACAAGAAGGCGCGGGCTACTTATCACGAACAGGTTAACCACTTAAGGGATTCTTCTGTCAAAGGCGGTGTTGCCCCTTCCTTAGAAGATGAAATGAAATTATTCTTGGCCTAAGTATGTTACAGATCTGGAAACTAAACACAATTCCGCTTCCGTATCCTCTGCAGGTGGCGGGCCCGTCCGCAGATCTGCCGTCCGAACATGCCGATGCGACAGCAGACCCGGCGGCACATCAAATCCCCGTAGAAATGGATCCCGTTGTGCTTCCGCCTATGGTGGAAGTCGACGATCTTTTTCCAAAGGGTCGTATCGTAAGATTTTTTCCCCATCAGGGTTACGGGTTTATCACCGATCGCAATGGCAAACAGGTCTACTTTAATCTTAACGAGATAGATTTTGTCGGGTCCAAATCAAAAGACGACATTAAGATAGGCATCCCCATAGGCTACGACGTAAGCCATACCTCGCACGGTCTGCATGTGAAGAAGATAAAGATCTATTGAAAAGCTTTGTTCAGGCGTCTGAGCACAACATCTTTCCCCAATATCGCCATAATAATGTAGATGCTTGGTGATACCGTGGTGCCGGTAAGGGCCACGCGGCAGGGTTGGGCAAGGTCTAGCATCTTTTTACCGGTCTCATCGATAAGTTTTTTGAACGCCTCGCTTATGTCATGTTCTGAAAAGTCGACGATCTGCGAAAGCCTGCCGGCGATCAAAGAAAGCGTTTTTTTTCCATCATCGTTTAACCATTTCTCCTTGGATTTCTCATCATAGGTAATCTCATCGTGGAAGTAGAAGGCGGATATCTCGGAAAGTTCGTCCAGCGTCTTTCCTCGTTCGCGTTCGGAGGCGACCGCCTTTATCCCCATGGACCTGTCGGTCACTTTCAGGCCGCGCTTTTCAATGAAAGGGAGAGTCATCTCAAAGACCTCTTCATCACTGAATTTGAGCATATGCTGAGAGTTGACCCATTTGAGCTTTTCAGGATCGAATACGGCCGCTGCTTTGCCGACATCTTTAAGATCGAAAGCGTCTATCATCTCTTTTAGCGTGAATATTTCCTGGTCTCCGTGCGCCCAGCCGAGGCGGGCAAGGTAGTTAAGAAGTGCGTCCGGCAGGTATCCTTGGGCCTTGTATTCAAGGACGCTCGTTGCGGCAAAGCGTTTTGAAAGGCGTTTTTTGTCCGCACCTAATATCATGGGAAGGTGGGCGAACATAGGTACAGGGTAATTGAACGCCTGATACATCAGCATCTGCCTCGGTGTGTTGTTCAGGTGATCGTCGCCTCGAACGACGTGCGTTATCTTCATCTCTACATCATCGACGACTACCGTAAAATTGTAGGTAGGTGTGCCGCTACTGCGCATGATGATGAGGTCGTCGAGCTCCTTATTTTCGAAAGAAACATCGCCTTTTACTATATCGTGAACGATGGTGGTCCCTTCGACCGGAGCCTTGAACCTTATTGAGAAGGGTCTGGGGTCTGGGGTCTGGGGGATAGCGGAGAGCTCTCTGCATTTTCCGTCGTATTTGGGCTTTCTCCCTTCCTTCATCGCCGCCTGACGTTTTGCCTCCAGCTCTTCCTGCGTGCAGTAACACTTGTAGGCAAGACCGCGTTTCATAAGGTCTTCAACGTGGGCCTTATAAACATCCATTCTCTGCATCTGAAAATAGGGGCCTTCGTCGTGGTTGAGTCCCAGCCATTTCATCCCTTCGATGATGGATGCCGTGTATTCGTGTGTAGAACGTTCGGTGTCGGTGTCTTCGACGCGCAAGATGAATGTGCCATTCATTTTGCGGGCAAGAAGCCAGTTATAAAGGGCCGTTCTTGCGCCGCCGATGTGTAAGTGCCCCGTGGGGCTTGGTGCAAAGCGTACTCTACATGGTGTCATAATGGGCGCATTTATATGCGCTTCAGGGAAATAATCAACAATAAAACTTCAATAAAACTTCAATAAAACTTCAACCTCAACGTCGCATAGCGGACATTATGTAGCATTCGGGAAAGTTAGTTATTAAAAACTGGGTCTTCGCGGATATGAGTGGGTCATTTGAGGGCATTTATGCCGATAGGCTCATAACATTTTTGGGTAAGTAAAAAATGATGAATACATTGTTGGTAAAAAGTTATCCATCAGGTGGCGCG
>PCWZ01000033.1:0-4117 GCA_002796305.1 Deltaproteobacteria bacterium CG11_big_fil_rev_8_21_14_0_20_49_13 | reverse complement strand
TCTCAATGTAATCAACATTTTGTTTGACCACCTTTAAAATTTATGTTATTTTCCCTAGTGAAATCACCGCATTGTAACGGTGAAGGAGGTAACTAATGAATAAATCAGGACTTATTAACTTCGTTTGTGAAAAGGCAAAGATTCCCAGGAAGAAGGCAAAAGATACGGTCGAGCTTATTTTTGACACCATGATACAGGCCATGCTTCGCGAAGAGCGGATAGAGATCAGGGGCCTTGGCAGTTTCTCAGTAAGACACTACGAAACGTATACCGGTCGTAATCCCAGGACGGGCGAATCGATTACCGTCGCACCCAAAAAGCTTCCATTCTTCAAGACAGGCAAAGAGCTCAAAGAGTTCGTCGATCATGAAGATGAGGGAGAGGCGCCAACCGCTTAAAGCCTGATCAGCTGATGAATTTTAAACGTCTTTCCACAAGGGCTCCGGAGTATCCGGAACTGCTTAAACACATCTTTGACCCCCCGGGCTTGCTCAACGTCTGGGGCAATATGCCCGATCTTAACGAACACCCGCCTATCGCCATCGTAGGCTCGAGAAAGCCTACCGATTACGGAAGAGAGAACGCCGTAAACATAGCCAAAGGACTTGCAAAGGCCGGATTTGCCATCATCAGCGGACTTGCTTACGGGATAGATTCCATCGCTCACAAGGTCTCCCTTGAGGCCGAAGGGATAACGGTAGCGGTGCTTGGTAGCGGACTTAATAACATCTATCCGGTCTCCCATAAAAAACTTGCCGAAGATATCGTCAATAACAGAGGGGCCGTTATTTCCGAACTTGACGATACCATGCCGGGACTCCCTCACCATTTCCCGAAAAGGAATAGGATAATAAGCGGAATGTCGCTGGGGATAATAGTTATCGAGGCGGCGATCAACTCAGGGACTCTCATCACCGCGCGTTCGGCACTTGAGCAGGGGCGCGAGGTCTTTGCCGTGCCGGGTCCCATCGGGAACGTCAACACGGCCGGCACACACAGGCTCATTCGTGAAGGGGCGGCACTTATAGAATCCGCCCAGGATGCGATAGATATACTTGATAATAAGCTCCCAAAACCATGGAAGGCAAAGTTTTCTGGACAATCTTTCGGTATTGGTGATAAGGAACGCAAACTTTTGGACCTTCTTGACGAATGCCGTCTTTCATTGGATGAGATGGTTGAAAAAAGCGGACTTGCTTCTCAAAATGTACTTGCGGCAATTACGGTGCTCGAAGCCAGTGGGCTGATCAAAGAAGATGGCGGTAAATACCGCAAGTCTAAAAAAGGCTCTTTGACATAAAATCTATTTTACGACATTTTCATTAGAAAGTGTCAACGTTTCAGCATGAGGAACGCGCTTTGCTTTCGGAATCCGGTTGGATATTCGAGCGACCGGTGTCTGGTTTCGCTCAAACGCCGCGAAACCAGCACCTTAGCGCTCGCCCAGCCGATCTATTTATTGGCTGCCGGGCAGCTGGGCTCCGCGATATCGCTCTCATACCCAACCGGACCCCGAAAGCATCGAGAGTTTCCTCATGCCGCAACACATGCGCTTTCTAATGAACATCACGGTTTCATTCCGGTTGATAAGACGACTGTCGGGATGTTGGCACTCCGACAGCCGTCTTATCAACTTATGCGTGATGGAATCGTGATATTTAGTCGTGCGGGCCGGTGTTGCTTTTAGAGACTTTTAATGCTTGAGGGGTCGGGGCAGGTGTGAGAGCGACGTCGCGGAGGGCACGGCATCGGTAGCCATTCCATAAACGCCGTGCCCGAGCGCCGAGGTGCCGGTTTCGCGGCGTTTGAGCGAAACCGGACACCGGTCGCTCGAACACCTGACCGGACCCCGAAAGCAGGGTGTCTCCGAATACCGCAACACCGGCCCGCGCGGCTAAATATGTCGTGCAATAGATTTTATGTTAGGTAGAAATATTATGACTAAACAATTGATCATAGTTGAGTCGCCCACAAAGGCGAAGGCCATTAAGAAGTATATGGGTTCCGCGTTCCAGGTAAAGGCGTCGGTCGGCCATGTAAAGGACCTTCCGGTCTCAAAGCTGGGGGTGGACGTTGAAAATGACTTTGAACCTACATATCAGATAATCAAGGGTAAGAAGAAAGTGGTCGATGAGCTTGTAGCGGCGGCTAAGGATGCAACCGATGTCTTCCTGGCGACCGATCCTGACCGCGAAGGAGAGGCCATTGCGTGGCATGTGGCAGAGGAAATAGAGGCAGGATGCAAGAAGCCGGAGGCAGGAAAGAAGAAGGGCCCTGCCACTAAGAAAATAGCATCTAAAAAACCGGCCAAGAAATCGGGACCCAACATTCACAGGGTCCTTTTTCATGAGATCACTCCCGCGGCCGTGAGAGAGGCGATATCCAAACCGGTCGCTATCGACAAGAATCTTTTTGAGGCCCAGCAGGCCCGCCGCATTTTAGACCGCCTCGTCGGTTACAAGATCAGCCCCATTCTTTGGAACAAGGTGCAAAGGGGGCTTTCGGCGGGCCGCGTCCAATCGGTAGCTGTAAGGATAATCTGCGAACGCGAAGCGGCCATAAAGAAATTTAAACCCGAAGAATACTGGTCGATAGTCGCTCATCTTGAAGGGAGTATTCCTCCTCAGTTCGAGGCAAAGCTTCTGGAGGCAGGCGGCAAGAAAATAGACATAACCAACAAAAAGGACGCCGATTCTATTCTGACCGGACTTAAGAGATCTGATTTCATACTTTCAAAGATAACAAAGCAGGAGAGAAGGCGTCATCCGGTGCCGCCGTTCACCACCAGCAAACTTCAGCAGGAGGCCGCAAGAAAGTTAGGCTTCTCGGCCAAGAAGACCATGATGATGGCCCAGCAATTGTATGAAGGCATAGATCTTGGCGGTAACCTTGTAGGTCTAATCACCTACATGCGTACCGATTCCGTGCGCGTGGCCGACTCTGCCATTCAATCGGTCAGGGAGCACATTGCCGCAAAGTACGGAAAGGAAACGCTTCCCAAAGGACCCAATTTTTACAAGAATAAAAAGGGGGCTCAGGATGCCCACGAAGCGGTCCGTCCCACATCGTTCGAATTTCCGCCCGATGAGATAAAGGGTTTTCTGGAAAAGGACCAGTACCGTCTTTACGACCTTATCTGGAAGAGGTTCGTCGCCTCCCAGATGAATTCGGCCATTTACGACCAGACCATATTCGATATAAAGGCCACGGATTTCATGCTTCGCTCGACGGGTCAGGTGATGAAGTTCCCCGGTTTCATGTCGGTATATCTTGAAGGCATTGACGAAGAGGCCGAAAAGGACGAAGAAGAGAACCCGACATTGCCTGACCTAAAAGAGGGCGAGAAGCTAAAACTTCACGGCCTTGACCCGAACCAGCACTTTACCCAGCCGCCTCCAAGATTCACCGAGGCTTCCCTTGTTAAAGAGCTCGAAGAACAGGGGATAGGGCGCCCTTCGACGTACGCTTCCATCATGAGCGTCATTCAGGACAAGGAGTACGTAAAGAAACTACAGCTGAAGTTCCATCCAACGCGCCTGGGCGAGGTGGTAAACGAGCTCCTTGTGACCAATTTTCCCGAGATACTCGATGTCAAGTTCACGGCCCAGATGGAAGAGGAGCTCGACGACATCGAAGAGGGGAAGATGAAGTGGAACAAGGTGCTCAACGATTTCTACGTCCCTTTTGCAAAGACGCTAAAACGCGCCGAAAAGACGATGGTGAATCTTAAGGCACAGGCCATCGAAACAAAGATAATGTGCGAAAAATGCGGCAAGCCCATGGTCATTAAGTGGGGCCGTCACGGCGAGTTCCTTGCATGCTCGACGTATCCCGAGTGCAAGAGCACCAAAGAGTTCTCAAGGTCCGAGACCGGCGAAATAACCCCAAAGGCCGCCGAAACGACCGACGAAAAGTGCGAAAAGTGCGGCGCCGACATGGTGATAAAACGCGGGCGTTTTGGAAAGTTCCTTGCCTGCTCGAAATACCCCGAATGCAAGACCACAAAGACGATAGGAATAGGCGTTAAGTGTCCCGAATGCGGGGGAGACGTCGTTTCGCGGATGGGAAAACGCGGTCGCGCCTTCTACGGGTGTTCAAAATACCCGAACTGCAAGTT
>PCWZ01000032.1:6091-8919 GCA_002796305.1 Deltaproteobacteria bacterium CG11_big_fil_rev_8_21_14_0_20_49_13 | reverse complement strand
AGCAATCTCCATAAATCAAGTGTTTATGGGGGATTGCCGCGCCCCTTCGGGGCTCGCAATGACAGAGTGAGTAGTTTATAGAGGTGCCCTATAGTTAAACGATGCTTAATGCGACGTGAAACACTCACAAGATCTATGAACCGCCGCCACCTGCTAATCTGTCCCCTTTTCCATGGTCGGGGTGATAGGACTTGAACCTACGACTTCTTGGTCCCAAACCAAGCGCTCTAGCCAGACTGAGCTACACCCCGAATATGCGGCGGAACTGTTACCTTCTCTTATCCAAAAACTCAACTAAAATCTCCAACGCTTTTTTGGCCGCAAGGCCGCGATGACTGATCTTGTTCTTCTCCGAAAGCGGCATCTCGGCGATAGTGCGTTTATATTCAGAAAGATAAAAAACGGGGTCGTAACCGAAGCCTTCGGTCCCTTCGGACCCTTTTTCCACAATGAACCCGTTCACACGCCCTTCTATCTCATACTCTTTGCCTGCCGGATCTATAAGTATCATCGAACAGATAAAACAGGCCGTTCTTTTTTCAAAAGGAACGCATTTAAGTTCTTGCAAAAGTTTTCTATTGTTTCGGTCATAATCGACAGGTTCGCCGGAATATCTCGACGAATAAACCCCGGGTTGACCGTTCAACACATCGACCGCAAGACCAGAGTCGTCGGCAAGGACCCAAGTATCGTACGGCGTACTGCGTTCTGCGGACCGCACTTCTCGCAGGGCGTTGTAGACCGCCAGAGCCTTTATACGGGCGTTGCCAACAAATGTGGTGCCCGTCTCGGGAGGGAGCTTCACTTCATGGTCAAGAAGGGAGCTGACATTGATTTGCGGGCCCTTGATCACGTCGCCTATCTCCCCTATCTTGTGCTTATTATGGGTTGCTATTATGACATGCATAATGTATTATGCGTGTCATGCTCGAAGGCGTAGCCCGAAGAAGAATCCGGCGAATACAATTTGTTCAACCGGATCCTTCGCAGGCGGTTCAGGATGACACGAATTTATGAAACGCTTATTCTTCATACTCATACTTTTAGGGATTAATCAAGCCTTTGCGTCGCCAACGCCCCAAAAGGAGGAGACGAAATATACCAAAGAACGTGCCGCGCTTGTGAAATCACTTCGTGCCAAGGGAATAAAGAATGAAGGCGTGCTATCTGCCATAAGCAAGGTCCAAAGGCACGAATTCATCCCTGATAAATACCGCGAAAGATCATACGAGAACGTTTCGCTACCCATAGGAAAGATCCAGACAATATCACAGCCGTACATGGTCGCTCTGATGACAGAGGCCACAAGGCCAAAACCGGGACAAAAGGTCCTGGAAATAGGAACAGGGACCGGCTACGCGGCGGCGGTATGGTCGGAGCTGGTTCCCGAGGTTTACACGATCGAAATAGAACCCGAACTTGCACGAACTGCCGATGCAAGGCTCAAACGCCTTGGATATACGAACGTTCATGTAAAGGACGGCGACGGTTTTTACGGCTGGCCCGAAGTCGGACCGTTCGATGCCATCATCCTTACGTGCAACGCTGAAAAGGTCCCTCCCAAACTTGCTGAACAGCTTAAAGAAGGCGGAAGGATAATCATGCCGCTTGGAGCCACGTATTCAAATCAAACGCTTGTTGTAATAACAAAGACGAACGCCAAGCTTGTTTCAAGGCCCATAGCCGAGGTCCAGTTCGTACCGATGGTTGGAGACGTTAAGAAATAGGTAATCATCAACTGATAACCGATGACCTGATCACTCTCTTTTATGTCTGACCGTCCTTCATTCTATACACTACAATAAGCACCTCTGCCATGGCCTGGAAAAGCTCTTCGGGTACCTCATCGCCGATATCTAGCTCAATGAGAGCCCAAGCCAAAGGGACGTTCTGCATAACGGGAACGTTGGAATCACGGGCGAATTCTCTTATCTGTTCGGCAAATATCCTCTGCCCTTTTGCCATTATCTGCGGAGAGGACATGGTCTTATCGTCATATTTTACGGCAACCGCAAGTTCTGTCGGGTTGGTCACCACAACGTCGGAAGAGCGAACGGCCTGTTTGACATCCCCCATAACCATATCCTGATAAAGATGTTTTCTCATGCTCTTTATCAGCGGATCGCCCTCATCCTCTTTATATTCGCGTTTCACCTCTTCTTTGGTCATGCGCATCTGTTTTTTATACTGCCAGCGCTGGACGGCAAGGTCTACGAAGGCAATGACCACAAAACAGATAAAGACCTTGATAAGAAACGAAGAGATAAGATGTCCGGCCACAGCTGTATCCTGAATCATAGTCCCCTTGACGGTCATCACAACCTCGCGCATGTTGTCCGTAAGGACGGTGTAGGCAAGGATGAATATAAGGGAAACTTTCGCAACGTTCTTAAGAAGCTCAACGAACGTTGTCATCTTGAACAGGTTCTTCACGTTCTGTATCACGTTGAGCCGGTCCATTTTGGGGGTGAGCGGGTCGGTTGAGAATATGGAACCTACCTGGGCAAAACCTACCGCTATGGCGACGACCATCACCGATATCACGAACGGTATGGCGATCTTGACGTAGACAAGAAAGGCGTCCTTCACCCTTAAGAATAGCTCTTCGTTGGTTATATTCTCTTTAGAAGCAAATTGAAATGCGTACCTCATGGCGGACTGAAAATAATCTGACATGTAGCCGGCCATGACCACCAGCATCCCGAACGCGGCGATAAGAATGACGATGGTGTTGACGTCCCTGCTCTTTGCGACCTGCCCTTTTTTACGGGCCTCCCGCATGCGTCTGGGTGTCGCATCCTCTGTCTTTTCTTGTGATGTCTCTTTTC
>PCWZ01000032.1:1261-6068 GCA_002796305.1 Deltaproteobacteria bacterium CG11_big_fil_rev_8_21_14_0_20_49_13 | reverse complement strand
GGGGCGCGGCAATCTCTAAGCAAACACTTGATTTATGGAGATTGCTTCGGTCACTACGCTCCCTCGCAATGACACGCCAATGGTTTTTTAGAGGTGCCCTATATACATTATCGGCTGTTTGTCCCCCCGGTGTTGCTAGGCAGATTTTTCAACAAAACCGCCGCATTGCGACCTTGGGATGTGCTACCATCGGGATCAAGCTCTTTGGCCCTTAACCAATATGACCTTGCGGATTCTATGTCCTTGTTGGCATTAAAGGCCCTCACACCTTGGGAGTAGTTGTATTCTACCTCGCGCGCAAGGTCGGCGCCTAGATCTGCAACCTTATTTTTCGAAGATAAGATGATCATTCCGGCAACAATAACTATCGAACCGAAAAGAACGGCCCAGATGAGCCATTTATTCCCCTTTTTCCCCTGGAGAGGCTTGCCATCGATGAACTCAAAGACTATATCGCCCATCTTTATACGGTCGCCGTTTTGAAGCTCAACTTCCTGTATCTTCTCACCGTTTATCTTTGTACCCTTGAAACTGTTGAGGTCGCTCAAAATGAAATGGCCGTCTATAAAATTAAGGACCGCGTGCTTTCTTGAAACGGAACGGTCATCCAGCACAAGGTTGTTGTTGCCGCTCCTGCCTATGAAGAAGGTCTCTTTTATAACTGGAATTTCTTTTCCGGAACTTTTGCCGCCAACAAAGCGGAACTTGACCTCTCTTCCGAAGGGCGATGGGACCTTTTGAGTGAGAGATTTCTCGGTTGCCATTAGTTATTATGTCATTCTGAGCATAAGCGAAGAATCCCCAATATTCAATCGAACACATGAGATCCTTCGGGACTTCGCGCTCAGGATGACCCGACCCCTGGCCGGGTCATTTTTCCTTTTACGTTTCGGGCATTTTACCTTATATTGCGCCGGTATGCCAGAAAATAGAGAGAAAGACAACCTCCCTGAAATAAGGACCTCGCTCGGTCAATATTTTCTTCAAAAAAAGATAGCTCAAGGGGGGATGGCGGAGATATTCAAAGGTATCTCGTCCGACATTCACGGCACCAAGAAGACCGTCGTAATAAAGAAGATCCTTCCGCACATAGCCGCCAACAAGGAATTCGTCGACATGCTGGTCTCCGAGGCAAAGATAGCCGTACAGCTCTCGCACGGCAACATAGCGCAGATCTTCGATCTTGGCAGGACCGGTCAGGATTATTTCATGGTGATGGAGTTCGTCGACGGCAAGTCACTTTCGCAGATAAACAAGAGATGCTTAAAGGATGGCGAGCTCATTCCCTTTCAATATATACTCTACTTCATATCGGAAGTTGCGTCCGGCCTTGATTACATGCACAGAAAGACAGATGAGGCCGGTAATTCCTTAGGGATAGTCCACAGGGACATAAGCCCGCAGAACATCATAGTCTCTTACTCCGGGACCGTTAAAATAATCGACTTTGGCATAGCAAAATCCGCATTCAAGTCAGATGCTACGGAATCCGTGGTGCTTAAAGGAAAATTCGCCTACATGTCCCCCGAACAGGCGCGCGGCGAAGTTATAGACGGCAGAAGCGACATCTTTTCCCTTGGCGTAATACTTCATGAACTGGCAATAGGCAGAAGGCTCTTTAAAGATAAGGACAACAAGCAGACGATAAAAAACGTTCGCAAGGCTATAGTTGAACCGCCTTCCACCTATAATAAGGAGATACCTAAGGAATTCGACGACATTGTAATGAAGGCGCTCTCAAAGGACGTTAAGAAGAGATACCAGAACGCCGGCGAGATGCGCGATGACATTATAAAGCTTTTGTATACACGTTCCCCCGATTTCAAATCTTCACTGGTCGTCAACTTTGTGAGGAAGCTCTTTGGCGAAGATTATATAGAGGCTGAAGAAGAACGTGAAAAGGAGAACACTCCCCTTTTGATAGTCGATCAGACACAGGCGACCATCGACATAGGTTCTACGCACATAATGAAGGACTTCATGCTGGAAGATCCGGAAGAAGAACCGAAAGAGGAATTAGGCGAAGAAATTTTACCGGAGCTTAAGATAAAGCAAAGACCCGAATGGAAAAAAAAATTTCGTTATTTTCTCGATAAGAATCACTTTCTTTTGAAATATATCAGCCGTTCTATAATGGCCATATGGCTCATAGCGGTGTTAGTCATTGCCGGCCACGCACTTGGTTGGTGGAAAGAATGGGCACAGTTCTTCGAGGCAAAGAGTTTAACTCCCGAAACAACCGGAAAGGTCCCGGACGTTACCCCAAAATTCACAACGCTCAATATAAGTTCCGCACCGGAGGGAGCGATCATCTACATAGATGACATAACAACAAAGCACAGGACCCCCGTCACCCTCACAGATATCAAGGCCGACGGAAAGGCTCACACAATAGGCATCTATCTTGAGGGTCACAAATTTTTCAGCGCAACCTTTACCGCCACTCCGGACGAGACAATAAGATTCTCCCCGATCCTGGAGATCGCTTACGGTGAACTTCAGATAATGTCCAACCCCGACGATGCCAACGTGCTTATAAACGGAGAGATGGTCGGCAAAACACCTTTCAAAAAGGAAGGAATAGAGCCCAACTCTATTTTAAAGATAGCGGTGGCAAAGGACGGCTTCACCCCGCTTGACGAAGAGATAAAGGTAAGTCCCGGCAAGGCCTCTGTGTTAAGGGTAGACCTGATGCGCCTGCCATGGAAGCTCTATGAGACGTCTATGCCTATTCCAAAGCTAGAGGCTGCTCCTCAGGAAACCACAAAGGTTGAACCGGAAAGGGATGTTCTTTCTGCGGAGGACATATTGGAGCGTAAAAAGACCGAAGGCCCAACCCCAAGATCATCGTTCTCCATTACAGAGATACCTCTCCTTCCCGCCGAACCCGTGGCTCCGCCGCCGCAGATTTCTGAAACCACTTTTGAACAACCTTTACCTACTCCTGAAGATGCCTTTGCCCCCTCCCAACCCGGCGCGCCGGCACCTGACACAAGAGATAAAAAGCTAGAAATTGACTACTCTAAGTGATCAACTGTCCAATTTCCGACACCTTTAATCTAAATTCAGAAATGTTTAAATATAGGAGTGTAGAAGTTATTTTTAATCAACTTAAGCACTTACGCACTTGCGCACCTACGCACTTATTTTTGGCACGATTCTTGCTTATCCAATCCAGCATGTTCGCAAAAATTAAATCGGCAACCTTGTACGGAGTTGACGCACTTATCGTAAATGTGGAGGTCGATCTTTCAAAGGGACTCCCTGGCTGGCAGATAGTCGGGCTCCCGGAGACCATGATAAAGGAAAGCAAGGAGCGTGTCGCCGCTGCTATCAGAAATTCGGGATTTGAGTTCGGTAGCAAAAAAACGACGATAAATCTGGCGCCGGCAGATATCAAGAAACACGGCACGGCGTTCGATCTCCCTATTTCGGTGGGTCTTCTTGCGGCTGCGGGCATGTATTCCCCGGAAGAAACCAAAGGATGGCTCTTTGCCGGCGAACTTTCACTGACAGGCTCCCTCACCACTATTCCTGGAGTCATTTCATTTGCCATCGCCGCAAGGAACGCTGGTCTAAAGGGAGTTATCGTTCCAGTCGGCAATCTTAACGAGGCTTCACTTGTAAAGGGACTGGAAATAGTGGGTGCCGAAAATCTGACCGATGTTGCAAGTTTTTTAAAGGATGGGGTCAGACCGAAAAGCGCCGGCCCAGCAGCCACCGTTATTTCAAAGGATTATCACGTAGATCTTTCAGACATCAAGGGACAGCAGACCGCAAAACGGGCGCTTGAGATAGCAGCCGCAGGCGGGCATCATGTGATTCTCCACGGACCACCGGGTACCGGGAAAACGATGCTCGCGGAGAGACTGCCTACCATACTTCCCCCTCTGGATTATGAAGAGGCATTAGAGACAACGAGGATATACAGTATCTTCGGGCTCGTAAATAGAGAGAGTCCGCTTATCACCGAAAGACCTTTTCGAGCGCCCCATCACTCCGCATCCTATGCCGGACTTGTGGGTGGCGGCTCAGGCGTTCCAAAACCGGGCGAAATATCGCTGGCCCATCAGGGTGTGCTTTTCATGGATGAACTGCCGGAGTTCAGAAAGGACCTGCTTGAATGCCTCCGTCAGCCGCTTGAGAGCGGTAAGATCCATATCACGCGTTCCGGAACTTCGCTCACATACCCCGCCCGCTTCATGCTGGTGGCGGCAATGAACCCCTGCCGGTGCGGATACTTTGGCCATCCGGTTAAGGCATGCATATGCGGGGTCGGCGACATTCAAAGATACCGGCGAAAGATATCGGGTCCGCTACTGGACAGGTTGGACATGCACGTATCTGTGCCTCCTGTACCGACCCATGAGATGAGAACGGGGAGCGGTGAATCGTCCGCATCGGTTCGCGCAAGGGTTCTGACCGCAAGAAAGAGACAGAACGAAAGATACAAGAACCTGAACATTAAATGTAACGCCGAGCTTGGCGTAAGAGGAATAAGAGAGTTCTGCAAGGTAGGAAACGATGCCCATGCGTTCCTTGCAAAGCTCATGGACAAGATGAACCTCTCTGCGCGCGCGTATGACAGGATCTTGCGAGTTTCAAGGACGATCGCGGATATCGAAGGGGCGGAATCCATCAATATGCAGCACCTGCTCGAAGCAGTGCAGTACAGAGGCCTTGACCGGGAGATATACTGAAGCGGCCAAGAGATTCGAAGAGATGGAGGTTTGGCAACCAGCGAGAAGGCTGGTAAATGAGGTCTATGATATTGAGCTAAGATCAGGTTGTTCTTTTGCAAATCAGA
>PCWZ01000032.1:0-1236 GCA_002796305.1 Deltaproteobacteria bacterium CG11_big_fil_rev_8_21_14_0_20_49_13 | reverse complement strand
TGGTTAGTAATACCTTTGTTAAAAACTATAAGTATTTCTAACTTCTTATTCGCACTGGCATACGAATAAGAAGTTGAAATACTATAGCAGTTACAAAAAAAGTCCCTGCCATTTGCAAATGACAGGGACTTTTTGTATATGAACGCTTATTCTAACTTTAGAATCCGAATTTCTTTTTTAAACCGCCAACTCCTTTGACGCCGCTGCTGCTTTTGCCACTCATTGATTTATTTGCAGAAGCCGCCCCGCCATTCCATCTGGAGTTCACGTTAAGAAGGTAGGTATTGGTGGCCGCATTATAAAATGCGAGAGCTGACTCATGCGCGGCACAATCTTGCGCCGGCTCACCTGCTTTTACAGATCTAGTAATAACAGTTTCGCCCTTTGCAGCCAGTTTATCCAAAACCATTTTCTTTCTATCGTCGTTGCTCTTCCCTGGCGCGTCTGAAAGTTTCATGAGAGCCCACGCTTCATTATACAAGCTTGTATCGGACATCGCGCCACAGTTCATCTTATGATAATTTGTCTGTGTGGTAAAACCCTTTGGAGACTTCATTTCCTTAGGCCCTATGGCATAAAGATACGTGTGAAACGGATTTTTGCCGGCCGGCACTAAAGCAAAGAAATCAGGAATTTCGCAACTCTTCAGAGCGACAGGCTCATTGTATACGCACTCCTTGCGAGTTGTTTTATTCATTCCCACGTCATAGGGTACATCTTCCCTGACGCAAATGTGCCACTTTAGCTGCTTGAATGCAGGATCACACTTCGTTCCCTCTGCTTTAGCAACAGTCGCGTGCACCGACACAGCAAAAACCGCTGTAGCGAGAAAGAACAACAAGAGACGTTTCATAAATACCCCCGTTTGTTTGCCGCATGGCCGTTAATGACAGTAGCCCCAATTGGCCGTCTTTTAAACCAAGCGACTTCCGAAGGGGGTCTTTTAAGACAACTTTTGTTGATTTGCAAGGAAAAACGGGGGTAAATTAACTGGCTCTTCTCCCGATCGAGTGTATCATTTGCGGGACAAGATGGCGGGAAAAAGCGATTACATAACCACAAGACGGAGTCAAACGATCCGTAACCACACATAACCACAAGACGGAGTTATAACCACAATATAACCACAAGACTAACCACAAATAACCACAAGACGGAGTCAAGAGTTACAGAAGTGACGGAAACGCTACAGTTTTGGGTGTGTGCGTTTTGTTCGGGTCTAACGATTTCAACATG
>PCWZ01000031.1:23870-31428 GCA_002796305.1 Deltaproteobacteria bacterium CG11_big_fil_rev_8_21_14_0_20_49_13 | reverse complement strand
GTTCGTTGCCTCCCTAAACGCAGAGTTCCGTTCAGGGCTGGTAGCTAGCCTTTGCCCTGTCCCGATTTTAACGGGCTGAACGTCGCAATCTTCTCTCGGCACACTCATAAGCCCACCACCTCCTGTCTAATATTCCAAGTTCACTACTGTCCGGTTAAAAGGGGAAAAGAGGTAACTGGGCAAGTTTGGTTGTGATGCATCTTTCCTTTGGCGCGCTCGACCATATATCTTTCAGCCGCTCTTTTGCGAAGAGCAAGACCGTCAAAACAGCCATTATCGAGGACGTGCCCCACCCTAACTTGCTTTGAAACTTCACCATCATCATCAATAAATACGCGATCAGCGCCACCCAAACCTGTGCTTTTACGGCATTGACGCTGGTTCCAACGAATTTCTTCACCTGCAAATGTTGCTTCAATGTTTTGAAAAAAAGTTCCACTTGCCACCTCGCCTTGTACAAATCGCAAATAGTCTTTGCCGATAGATCAAACCGGTTCGTTATAAACTTATACCAGTGTCCGGTTTCCTTGTCTCGACACGAAATCCTTCGCAACTTCCCCTTGTATTCTTTGCCCTAAAAAGCAAAAGGGTCAAGTATTCACTTTTCACTTTTAATAATTTTGTCGTTGTGATAGTGGGGTGTAATGTCTCGCCCACTTCGCATTCAATATTCCGGCGCTCTCTATCATGTAATGAACCGCGGAAATGCTCGCAACCAGATATTCGGAAATTTAAACCACTACCAATTATTTTTGCAGTGTCTTTCAGAGACCGTGAAAATGTGGGAAGCAAAAGTTCATGCTTTTACACTTTTGCCCAACCACTATCATTTGCTGCTGGAAACACCGCTTGGAAATCTGTCTCGCGCGATGCGGCATTTAAATCATGTATATACACAGCGTTACAATAAGATGTCTCACCGCGACGGCCACTTGTTTCGCGGGCGCTACAAGGCAATTCTTGTTGAAGAAGATGCATATTTAGTCGAATTAGCACGTTATATACATTTGAATCCGGTCAGAGCGGGTTTAGTGAAGAGACCCGAAAAACATCAATGGACGTCACACGGGCACTATTTGACGGGCGGCGGCCCGGATTTTTTAACCACGGATCGCCTTTTAAGCTATTTTGCGCTTCGCAAGAATCTTGCACGGAGAAAATTCCACGAGTTCGTAATGGACGGGGTCCCGGAGCAGCTACAGAAGATTCTGTCTGGATCACGATGGCCGTCTGTGTTCAGCAGTAAGAATTTTGAGGAATGGATAAAGTGGAATTTTGTAAAGGACCTAGATGATGAATTATTGGAATATCAACCGGCCCATAAAAAGGATGTTTCTGAAAAAGCATTACAAAAGGTTTTGTGTCAGATCATGGGTATCAGGTGGAGTGAGGTGGTTGATCCATCAGGTCGCAAAGCTCAACGCAACAGGGCGGTAGCAATATGGTTTTACAGACGATATCTGAAAATGGGTTATGGTGATCTTTCAAGGCAATTTGGGGTTGTTCCTTCGCGCATAACGGCAATTGTAAAAAATAAGGATATCGTTAACGAGGAATTTGAGAGCATGGTTGATGCATATCTCAAAAGTGAAAAGTGAATACTTGACCCCCCCTTGATGCATATCTCAAAAGTGAAAAGTGAATACTTGACCCCCCCTTTTTTTTCCTATTGAAATATGGGGCGGATTTGTTATGGGATGGTCATCCATGGAAAACATCTCCGTCATCCTTGTCAAACCCGCCGGCTCCATGAACATTGGAATGGCCGCTCGCGCAATAAAGAACTGCGGGATCACAAACCTAAAACTCGTGTCCCCCATTTACTTTAGGCAAAGAGAGGCCCACATGATGGCGGTTGGGGCAAAGGACGTCGTGGACAGCGCCGTTCATTACAGGACCCTGTCCGAGGCACTTACCGACGAAACATGTTCGTTCGCTTTTTCCAGAAGAATGGCCAAGGACCGGGAGCCTTACTACTCCTTGGACGAAGCCGGGCCCATAATGGCAAAAAGGGCCCTGAAGGGAAAACTGGCGCTAGTATTCGGTAGCGAGGCAGATGGTCTTACAAAGGACGAACTATATAGATGTGACTTTAGGGTCTATATACCGACGTCCGAAACCTTCGGTTCCTTGAACATTGCACAGGCGGTACTCCTTGCGTGTTTCGAGCTCTTCAGTGAAACACACGGTTTAAAGACAAGGTCGGAAGACTTTTTTGTTCCTAACTCAGAGATAAAACCGATGCTCGACAGCCTTTCAAGACTGCTAAGCGAGATTGGATACAATACCAAACACGAAGGAAAACTGCGCAAAAAGATAAGACAGGCCTTCGCAGAGATCGTGGGAAGGGCCGGCCTTCGCCATAAGGACGTGAACATGTTCCTCGGGATATTCTCTCAGGTAAGAAAGACCGCAAATATCAAGAGCTAGCTGATGTGCTGCTGCGTTGCTGATGCATTATGTGAAGTTCCACCATCCTTGCAACGAATATGGCAAGATACATCTGCCCCGCCACCGCCTCCAGATTGGTCATCACCATCGCCATCTTGTTGACCGGAAATACGTCGCCATAACCAAGGGTCGTCAGCGTGGCAAAGCTTAAGTACATCAAATATACATCGTTCCATCCTCTTGAGCTCCAACGCCCTCAAGGTAAAGATTATAGAACATAGGAGCGCCAGAGAAAGGAACGGGAACTCTCCACTCAGTTCTTCAAGGAACGGAGAGAGCAGAAAGGTAAAGACCAATACTACCAATAGCTGAAGATATTTGTTCTCGCTGTGGATATGCCATTTCATGGCGCATTATTTACAGCGTTTTTCAGAATTTGCCAAGATTTATCTCGCCGCTATCCGGGTCAATGAACTTAAACCCGAGCGAAAAACCGTATTTTTCAGAAAGAGCCAAGGGCTCTTTGAGGGCCTTGGCCACATCCCTTGAATTTGTCTTGTTCCAGGCCTCAACGAACATGGCCTCCAGGTCAAGGTCTTCACCGACATTAGGAAACTCCTTGGAGCTATTTACGAACTCTTTGTAGGCCTTCATCGTATCTTCCTCTAAGGAGCGTGCTATCGGAGCAAATCTTGATTCAAGCGCACCGGAGACATTAAGACTGTTCCCAAGACCCACGCGGTCGCTCCAGTAGAGATATTCCTTGGTGGTGAATGATGAAAGAGTGTTCCCTAACAGATTATAGGCTACAAAACCGGCCGATGCCGCAATGCGACCACCGATCGATGCGTCACTTCCCCTTATGGCAGAAGAGAGGATCCCTTCTCTTCCGTTATATTCAAGAAGGCTCTGGTACTGCGAATCTATCACGTATTTCTCCACGTCATCCAAAAACAGCGACTCCGCGTAATTACCGGCAATATCTATTCCCATGCCGGCAAGGACAGCAACATTAAGCCCCTTTGCCATCGAACCCATTTTCAGAAAAGGAGGGTGAACAAGATCTCTTGATGCCAATGATGCGTTAAGTTTTGCAAAATATGCATGAACGTAGGTGGGAACGGCTACCGCTGCGGTCAATGTCGTAAGACGATAGGCCATGCTTTCATCGTTCATACCAAAGGTCTTTAATATCTCGCCTGTCGGGGCCGCTGCCATGTGGGCATAGCCCATTCCGGTAGCAAAGGATCTGAACTTATTGGCAACGAACCTCATCGTGCTCATGCTCATGGCCTCAAAACCCACCGTATATGCCTCGCCCGCCAAGGCCTGAGCGATCCTTGACTCAAGGTTCGACGCTATCTCCATTCCCATGACTATCGTAGCGATCCTTGAAACGGGATGTTCCCTCACGTTCAAATGTGCACCGTCAGCAACGTTCTCAAGGAAGGATATCAGACCCACCGCCCATATAACACTTGGAGTGGCACCTTTCATCACGCCTTTCCACAGCTCCCCGTTAGTAAGACACACGTTCTTTGCCACCGCGTTCGATTCAGGGTATACTTTTATATCCTCCCAGTGTTCGTTGAGCCAGATCTTGAAAAGTTTTCGAGCGTCACCTCGGGCGTCGATAGCATCCCAGAGAGTCGTCTGCAATCTGCTCATCTCCGGCATCTTTTCGCCTATTTCGGCGGCCTGTCCGCTGGTCGACATCCACGCGTTGAATCTCTCCATGTCGCCACGCGATGAGACAAGCATCCTTACAAGCCACTTTGGCTCAACATTGAACTGCTCCGCAAGGGCGTTTATCCTTCCTCCCACCTCGTTGAACTTTGCTGCCAGCGCGTGTGTAAGGGCGCTTTTGTACTGGACATTAAGGTCTGCTGAGATCGCATTTTCCCAGAAATTAAAGACCACCGGCTGATAAAGGGGGTTAGCCACATTGGCCCTCACGAAAGAGATGTTCACGCCGTTCATTAATTCGCCCGGACGCGGAACGACAAGATCGTACATCGGGTTCTGCTGATAAGGGAAGAGCGCCACCTGCCCCTTTGCGGGATCGTGACCTTTGATCACATCGAGATGATCGAGCATCCCGACCACCTTTCCTCCATCTCCGTCTATTAAAAGGCGTGCCATCGGCCAGCCATATCCAGCATCATATCCGGACCATGTAGCCGTGATGCTTGGTCCCTTAAGGAAGGCTTTTAGTCGAAGAGCCTCTTCAAAAGGACCCTTAGGAGAATAGAAATGGCCATCGGGCGAATTCCATACTTTGACACGCTCAAGGCATTCGCCTGCATGCTCTGCCGCAAGACCCTCTTCGATCAGGAACTGCCTTGCAACCAGCGGATCGATAGGGTGGCCATTTTTATCACTTTGGGGGATAAGTATCGTACCATCTTTTTGTATAGGAGCTGCGTTCAGTCCAAATCCTTCTATGACCTTGAGCCCCAGCTCCGCAAAACGCGCTACTTCTATCTTTTCGGCATTATAGGTGTAATATTTGATCTTCCCTTCCGGCTGGAATATATATGCTCCGAATGCACCGTCGATGCTCGCCTGAAGTTCCCTTATCAGCAATTCGGGTCTCACACCCGGGTCATCTGGAGCAAATGCCACGAGGGCGTCGCCGGCCCGCATCCAGACCTGAGCACGCTCGCCGAATTTTTCGCTAAAGAACGCCTTTATGTGCGAATGTATCGCCCTGAACAGGAAGTCGTCGTAGCCGCCGGGAAAGGCCCCGCTCATGGCCCGCATGTCGTCACCTTCTATCGCAATGGCATAATATCCGTCATTGTGAGTAAGAAGGATATCTCCTATCATGATGTCGGAATCAGGGTATGTACGACTACTGTAAAGAACGTCGCTGTTATGGCTTTCTGAGACCGCCACGCCGTAGAGTCTTGCCGCAAGCCTTTTACAATCATCCAAAAGCTTCCATGCCTCTGCCTCGTTCTTTTGAAGCACCGCATGCCACATCTCGGCGGCCTTGCCTGCACCGTCGAGCCTTCCGCTCGAATTCTTCACTCTATAAAATTCGCCGAGTTCATGCATTACACGCTTGATGCGCTGCAAAAATCTGTTGAGCAAAGGATCTTGCGCGGGTTTTTCAAACCCACCGCTTAAATGCGACATGCCGCCTACATAGTTAGACCAGTTCTCTATGTATCCCCTGTAGAACTCTCTTCCTTCGGGTGAAGCCGCTATCGCCCTTTCCACTTTTTCGACCTTGGAAAGCCCCTGCCATCCAAGTTTCTTTTCAAGGAACTCCATCTTTGCAGTGAGCTGCCTGCGATATTCTTCCAGCCCTAAAAGCAGAAGCGCCTGGACCTCTGGATGTCTCATCTTATCATGAAGTCCGTCCGTGAACAATTGACGCATGTTCTTTGTCCGAAGAGATGTGTCTCCCTGTTGGGCGATCCCTTTCTCGAGCTTTGGAAGGATATCGTTTATGAGATGCGTCACCTCGGCCTTGATCTCTTCTGAACCTACCACCTTGGCAGGTTCTATTCCCCTTAGAACATCTATGACATCTTCAAGTGTTACCACTTCAAAAAGTCCGGAGACCTTAAGCACAAAACCTTCCGGAAGTTCAAGACCAAGATATTCTTGCTGGGTCGCCGCCCTAAGTTCAGCCGAAAGCTGCTCCATGTTCTCGGATGCACCTACTATGACAAAACCGGTCCTTTGGGTCGAAATGAAAACAGAGGCCTCCCCCCACTTCTTCTTGAACGATTCGTAGATCCTTGAGATGAGCCTATCACCCAAAGTATTGCTATATTTGTTGGCCTCGCTCAAATTGAACGTCACCTGAGCGACAGATGTCTTGCCCGTCTGCCACATCGCATCCTGCATCTTTCCCCTGCCTGCAGAATGAAGGAATCCCTCATCGGTAAGGATCGATCTTATCAGCCAGTAAGACGATTTAAGCCTTTCCATCACCTCGCCCACCCCGTATGAGAGACTGTTAAAATCATCTGGTTTAAAATGGAGGAAAGCGGAAACATCGCGTGTTAACGGGTGTGAATAGTTGTTCGGCCTTAAAAAGGTGAGCCCTTTTCCGTCGACCTCAACCGTTACCGGCGCATCACGGGTGATATCCTGCTTTGGAGGGAGCAATAGTCCGCGGATGCCGGACACACCCATCTTCCAATCGATCCTGTTCAATACATTTGAAAAAAAACCTGAATCTCCGACCTTTGGCATGCGAATTTCTCCCTTTAGATCATTATCGGCTGATTTTGGAAAAAGTTGCTAGGTATTTTTGGTTGGGCAACTTATTGATATTACTAGAATAAAACTCTATCGCTTTTGTGGAGGTGAGGGGGCTCCACCCTGCGGCTCTCGCCTCCGGGTACTTCCTCGCGCACCCACTTCGTGGGTACCCGCGCTCGGTCGGAACCCCTGAATCTTTTATCGCCTTAGTGGAGCAGAAGGGGATCGAACCCTCGGCCTCTACAATGCCATTGTAGCGCTCTCCCAAGCTGAGCTACTGCCCCACTAAGGCGATAACCGGTCTGAATCCCTATCCTTTGTTTCCCAACATTTCAAGTGTTATTTCGTCTAACCGACCTACTACAATATCCGCCGGCGACATATCCTGATCGGAATCTACCATCGAATTTTTGACACCTATCGCAAGCATCCCGGCTTTTTTGGCGGCATTGAGACCATGGGTCGAGTCCTCTATGACCGCGCAATATTTAGGCTCGATCCCCATCTTCTTTGCGGCCATCAAGAAACAGTCGGGGGCGGGCTTTGGGTTCTTTACATCATCACCCGTGACAATTCCTTCAAAGAAGTCCTGGATATCAAGCTGCTCCAGGACCGCCTCCACGTAATCTCTAACTCCCGAAGATGCGACCGCCCTTTTAAGACCCCATTTCGTGATATCGTCCACGAGCTTATAGAGCCCCGGCATCGCCTCAACGCCTTCCTTCACAAGCTCCATAAAATAGGCGTTCCGGTGTTTTGTGAGCTCGGCAACATCGACATCCATCCTGAACTCGCGGACCAGAAGCTCCATTATTTCTTTGATACGCATGCCGTATATATCGCGGCGGAGCGCACCCGATATTTTGGGGACCTTGATGCCAAAATCTCCAAGCGCCTTTTCGTACGCCTCAAAATGTTTCGGCGAGCTGTTAACGATAACATCGTC
>PCWZ01000031.1:0-23773 GCA_002796305.1 Deltaproteobacteria bacterium CG11_big_fil_rev_8_21_14_0_20_49_13 | reverse complement strand
CCCTTCGGGGCTCGCAATGACAGAACAAGCAGGTTTTTAGAGGCGCCCTTTTTACTTGATCCTCTCAATTACAAGCGCGGTCTCTTTTGAGAAATTTTTAATAACATCCAAATAGTCATTTGGGGCGGAGCTGAAATAATCATGAACGGTTGCGTTCCGCGTGTCCAGCGCTAAAACCCACAGATCAGCATCTCCTATCCACCCATATCTCACAGCTTCCTGAATTGCAGAGCGCGGACTTTGCGCATCCCCTCCTTCGAACTCAATTGCCGTTTTAAGCATCTTCCAGCAATACTCAAATAATACCTCGAAACGCTTCACCACCGCATCTTCTAACAAAAATCTATCCTGCCCTTTGTGGGTTTTTATCGCGGAGAGGGCCTCATCCAGCTTTATCAGGGCTTCTTTTGTCGCTTTTTTGGATTCCAAAAGTTTTTTTGCTGTCATGTTCAACCTCTCTTCTT
Source organism: Deltaproteobacteria bacterium CG11_big_fil_rev_8_21_14_0_20_49_13 (assembly GCA_002796305.1). Lineage (NCBI taxonomy): Bacteria > Deltaproteobacteria > Deltaproteobacteria bacterium CG11_big_fil_rev_8_21_14_0_20_49_13. Next base: position 23,309 of record PCWZ01000031.1, on the reverse strand, counting down.
AAGTAGATAAAGTTTTTCTCTACTGACGACAAGAACCATTCCGGTGCATTATTTAAATTGACTATGTCAACACGATACGGAAAGGCATCTTCCATAAGCAATTGTTTAAATTTCCTGAATTCCTTATCCTTATTTGCCTTATTAAAGTAAAGTGCAAAATCCCAGTCGGACCGTATACCTGCCTTTCCAAGTGCACGCGATCCAAACAACATGAGATCGGCATGATTTTCTGCGGCAAACTCCGATAATTTTAATATAATCTTTTTTATTTTATCAGGAAATTTTTGAACAAAAAATGAAACGTTGTCGTGACGCTCCGTTATATCTTCCGGTTCAACACAAAGTTGTTTTAATATCTTCTCGAATGTCGTATTAAAAACAGACGTCTTGCCGAACATATTGTATATGCTCTGCCTCGATATTCCACATGTTTTTGCCAAGCTTGAGACACTTTCCCCCCGTTTTGAGATGACTTCATTCAACTTCTTCTTGCTTAGGAAGAACATGAAGATATTGTCCAATATATAAGACAATATGTCAACCAATAAATACTAAAGCTTGCCGATAACCAGTTTTTGGACCCCATCGGCAAGTGCATCTACCTCTTTAATTAAAAGATCCGCTTTTTTTCGGATATCATCCACCCATTTTTTATTAGTGAACGTCTTTAGATTGATGAGGACATTGTAATATGCACCGTGGGCGCCGGCTCGGGCCATGAGCGCGGCAACGCCGGCGTCTGAAAGCGAGTTCTGATTGCCATGTTCGGCAACGACTTTGGAAATCTTCACTGCATCTAAAGTTTTTCCCAGGACGGAAAGCGGCACGAGCGTTGCGCCCTTTGTGGCCTCTTCTATCGCCTTTGCACGTACCGCTTTTTCTGCGTCAGTACCTTTGGCCATGGAGAAACAGGCCATCACCTTATTAAAGGCCTCGGTATCATCGTCTATCGCCTTTATCATGAAGTCCTTTATCTTTTGCGCCTCTATTCCTATCTTTTCCATTTCAGCATTATGTTTCTCGTAACCCTTTTTATTGTGTGTGAGCGCCGCAACCATCGCCGTCAATGACGCCGACAGAGAACCGGCCAGCGCCGAAACGCTCCCGCCGCCCGGGGCCGCGGAATTGCGAGAAAGTTCATTGGTAAAATCGGTAACGGTCATATTTGTAAGCATACCCTTCTCCTCGAATTGTTTTTCTATGATCTTTTTTGCGGGATCAAAATGCGAAACGTCATTTAGCCCCAAAGACATCACCGCCACATTTATTATGTCTTCTTCGGGTATGCCCGCCGTTTCATTCTGTTTCTTTAGATAGTAAAGTCCCGTGTCACACATTGCCTTCTTTGGGACCATTCCAACTATTTCGCTCCCCGTTACGCGGAGTCCCAACTTTTCAGTTTCCTTAACGGCGGCATCGAACACGGCCTGCGTGGGCGTTACATGAAAATCGGTGAGGTTTATCGTTATCTGTGCCCTTTTGTATTCGGGAATGAACCATCCCATCGCCTTGCACTCTTTGAAAAGCCCCGGCACATAGACGTTGTTGCCTTCTTTATCTACTACCTTGTCACCTTTTTTATCTCTTTTCAGGCGGCCGCGTTCGCGCAAAGTGAACGCTATCTCTTTGGCCTTGGCAACGCTTGTTGTATTAAGGTTGATATTGTATGCAATTAAGAATTGCCTCGCGCCTATAACTGTAACACCGGTCTTTGCAACATAGTCATCATATTTATCGGGACCGAAGTCGGGCTTCCATTCGGGCTTGCCTAATTTCCGAGGGATGGCTTCATATTCTCCGGCGCGTATCTCCACCAGATTTTTACGCGAAGGGATGCTTGCCGCATGTTCATAGAGATATACTGGAATTTTAAGCTCTTCGCCCACCCTCTTTCCAAGTTTACGGGCAAGCTCCGCGCACTCTTCCATCGTGGGCCCTGCAATAGGGATGAAGGGGCAGACATCGGTCGCCCCCTGGCGCGGATGTTCGCCCTTATGATGACGCATATCGATAATTTCGGCTGCCTTTTTGATCGCCTGAAATGCCGCTTCAACTGCAGAATCGGGGTCGCCGGCAAATGTCACGACCGTCCTATTGGTCGCAAAACCGGGGTCGACATCCAAAAGACGAACGCCATCTATCTTCTTGATCTCATTGCATATTGCATCGATCTTTTGCTTGTCGCGACCTTCACTGAAATTTGGCACACACTCGACTAGTTTCATAACTTGGAGGGTCTCTTAATTAACATGCTATTTATTGGCAAGTGAAATAAAATCGCCCCTCTTTATCGTTCCACCCTTTAAGACCTTTGCAAAGACCCCCTCTGTGGGCATCACGCATTTTCCGTGCGTCTTAAATATCTCGCAGCGGTCATGGCAGATCTTCCCGTGCTCGGTTATCTCTATGATGCAACCTGATATCTCAAGTCGTGTACCTACCGGAAGAGAAAGAAGGTCCACATCTTCCGTTGTCAGGTTCTCGGCAAAATCGCCCGCCTTTAGATCTCCTCCCACTTTTCGGATGCTTTCTACAGCAAGAAGGCTGATCTCTCGCTTACTTCCCGCATGGGCATCGTTCTTTATCCCGTGACCTTCGACAAGAACTGCCTCGGGAACGGAGGACTTCTTTCCGCCTTTATGGGAGCTGATATTTATTGAGAGTATCTTTCCTGTCATAGTAAATGGATATTAACCATTTCCCCTTTTCTATAGTACCCGCTCCTTTTTGCAATAATAAGCGCGTTCGCCGCGGAGAGCTTCTTTAACATGCTCGACTCATTTTCGGGGAGCGGCGTAACGCCATTGCCTTTGTATATGCCGCATATGAACTCCACCCTGTCCCTTTTCCATTTGATGTCACCGGAAAGCCTAGCCTGTAAAGGCTTGTGCCACATATCTTTTAGGCCCATCATCTTTTTTAGGGCCGGAATGACATATTCGAACGTGCCGACAAGGACCGCCGCGGGGTTTCCCGGAAGTCCAAAAACCGTCCTTCTCCCCTTTTTCCCGAAGAAGAGCGGTTTTCCCGGCTTCTGTCTTACGCGCCAGAAAACCTCCTTAACGCCCGAACTCTTGAGGATGCCTTTTACAAGGTCCCGCTCGCCTACCGAAACGCCGCCGCATACTATGAGCACATCTTCCCTTAAGCCCTTCTCTATCTTTAGCTTAAGAGAACGGGCGGAGTCCTTGGATATTCCTAAGGTCGCCACCTTAAAACCGGCTTCATTTAAGAGAGATGAAACGATGACCATGTTCGAATCAAATATCTTCCCCTTCCTTAGGCGGCCATTTTCAACAAGCTCGTCTCCTGTAACAAGGATGCCAACAGAAGGCATCCCGAACGTTCTTACCATTTTAACACCCTGACCGGAGAGCATCCCAAGCGATGCCGGGTTAAGCGCTTCCCCTTTTTTGACGAGCACTTCTCCATTTTTAAATTCCCTCCCCCTCCGCCTTACAAACGAACCTTTTCTTAACGTCTTATTAAGATAGACTTGACCGCCCTTCTCTATCGTCTCCTCCAACGGGACGACCGTATCGGCACCTTCTGGCATCATGGCCCCTGTCATGATCTTGGCACAGGTCCCGTTTTTTAGGGGCCTTGCAACGGTTCCCGCATTTATCACCTGCGAAATTTTTAATGCGCGCGGGCTAGAAGCCTTCAGCGCAAATCCGTCCATTGCGGACCTGTCGAATGGTGGAGAGTCGAACCTTGCGCATATCTCCTCTGCTGAAACGTGCCCGCACACATCTTCTATATTAGTAACGACAAAAGGGAGTTCGTCTACGCTCTTTTCTATCTTCTTTTTGGCAACCTCTATCGTTATCATAATGAACCCATTATAAGCCTTAACGCCGCCAGCAAGAGTATGACGCCGACTATTTTTTGCAAGGAATTTGCCTTAAATCTTACGGCTCCGGCCCTTGAACCGAAAAATCCCCCGATAATGACAACTAATAACAAAGGGGAAAGGAGCCGCCAGTCATGAAAGCCGCCTTTGGATAGTTGTCCTGCAAGCCCGCTCAAGGAATTAACTAAAATAAAAAGCGCACTTACCGCAGAGGCCTCTTTTACCGATGACCACCTGAAAAGCAGAAGGACAGGTATGAGATATACCCCCCCGCCTATTCCGGTAATGCCGGCAAGAAAACCCAAGAGAAGGCCAAGACACATCTTGGGGAGATAGTTACCCTTGACCGCGTTCATGCCGTCAGGTGGATGTCTCCAAAATACGAGCCGGAAGGCCGCCAATATCAGGGCGGTGGCCATGATAATGCCGAACGACTTGTCTGAAAGATGAAGGTTGCCGCCAAAATATGCGGCGGGTATAGAGGTCACCGCAAAGGGCCAGAAAAGATGCCAGTTGAAAAAACCCGCCTTCCTGAACCTGTAAAAACCCTGACCCGCCACAAGAAGGTTGCATGTAAGAGCTATAACAGGAATGGATGTCTTGGAAATGCCGGTCAGGACCATGACCGCTGTGTAGGCGGTTCCACCCCCGAGACCCACCATCGAATATATCACGGCAATGATCAAAAAAGAGACGATAAGAAAAACGGTCTGCATGGTCATCCCCCGACACTTCTTATGACAGGCCTGAAATTTTCATCGGCAAAGGAGCCAAAATAACCGGACGGTTTGCACATTATCGATTCGGAGAGTATCCTTTTAATGTCGTTCACGCCGCCGCTTAAGATCTCGGAAAGATCGTGACTGGGCCCTCCAAAGAGACATGGAAATACCCCGCCTGAAGCGGAGACCCGGAGCCTGTTACATTGATCGCAGAATGGTTTCTCCATTGCGGCGATTATCTCGGCGTTCAGATAGTGCTTTAAAAGCCAGCCGCGAAGGGTCTCCATGGAAAGAGAAGAGACCCTTGGATCGAACGAAAGCGGCATATATTCAATGAACCTTGTCTTAAGCGAAAGCTCCTTTGCCATTGCACCAAAGAGCATAACGTCTTCTTCATCAAGTCTGGATGTAGCAACGACGTTTATCTTTACGGCGATGTCGTTCTCCTTGGCATTCTTTATCCCTTTAAGGGCCTCCTTCAGTAACGGACGGCCCGTGATAACTTTATATTTTTCCACATTGAGCGTGGGAATGTTTATATTGATGCGCCTAATGCCCGAAACATAGAGCCCTCTCGCCATCCCGGAGAGAGGCGTCCCGTTGGAAGTGAGCGTCACCTCTTCTATCCCCGGGATCTTTCTTACGCTCGATACCAGTTCTACAATGTCTTTTCGAAGAAGCGGCTCGCCGCCGGTGAGACGAACCTTTTTAAATCCTATCTCCGCGGCAGACGCTACGATCTTTAACAGATCGCCGGTCGAAAGGTCGCTTGTGGAGGCGGCGGAGCAGTCATAATACTCCGGCGCACAGAAAGAACATGCAAGATTGCAGTGCGAAGTCACCGCTAGTCGCAAGTAATCTATATTTCTGTTATAAAGGTCTGTCGTCAATGTCTGCGCCCTTTCATCATATCAAAGACATGGCTCAAAATCGGGGCAAGTACCTCCAGATACTCGCTAACGGCAATTGGCGAGCCGGGGAGATTTATTATGAGAGTCCTTCCGCATATGCCCGCCGTGCCGCAAGAAAGCATTGCATAGGGGGTTCTCATAGCGCCGTGGCACCTTAGGCCTTCTGATATCCCAGGGAGCCCGCGTTCGATGACCTCTCTGGTTGCAATAGTTGTCTTGTCCTTGGGGCCTATGCCGGTCCCCCCGGACGTTATAACGAGATCGATCCCTTTCGCGCACCACTCTCTTAGCTTTTCTTCTATGATAAAACGATCGTTAGGAACTATAAGCGGCTTTAAAACTTTCTTGGGCGACAACCCTTTAAGTCTATTGAATATAAATGGGCCTACAGTATCTTTTTGTTTTCTTTTTATGACACTGTCGGACGGGATCAAGATAGCCGCCGTTCTCCCTTTAAGGGTCGTCTCAAAATCAGATCTGCCGCCGCGTTTTTCAAGGAGTTTGATCTCCGATATCTCTATCTTATCTTTTAGCGGCTTCAGCATGTCGTAGACCGTGAGGGCCGCAACCGACGCGCCGGTCAACGCCTCCATCTCAACGCCTGTCTTTGCGACCGCCTTGACGGAACACCTTATCACAATCTTTCGATCGGCGCTTTTAAATGAAATATCGGCGTGGTCTATTGGTATCGGATGACAATAAGGAATAAGGTTGGATGTTCCCTTAACGGCCATAATGGCGGCCGCCCTTGCTATATTTACAATCTCCCCTTTGGGCGATCTGTTCGACCTGAACGCCGAATGGGCCTTTTTACCCACCGAAAGAACCGCTTCTGCCAGGGCGTAACGCAACGTGACATATTTATTGGTTACATCTTTCATAATAGAATTGAAAACATCTTATTCATAATATAGGTATGTTTATACAAGTGATACTCAAAAAGCAAAATATAAACGATATACCGATCAGCGAGTTCCCAAAGGCGATAAAAGACCTTGGCCTGAAGCCGTTCAATACCGCACAGATCATCCAGTGGATATATAAAAAGGGGGCCGATTCTTTTGATGATATGACGAACCTTTCAAAGGAAGCGCGTGGACTCCTGAAGGAAAGGTTCTGCCTAGGCGGGCTCAAACTTGTTAAAACCCTCGAGTCTAAGGATGGAACAAAGAAGTTCGCATGGGAGTTAAGGGATGGAAACGTTATCGAATCGGTCCTTATCCCTTCCGAATCCCACGAAAAGGCCTCCGGACACGGTCAGACAAAGACCCCTAAAGAAAATTGGAAGAAGCGAACGACCCTTTGCATCTCTACACAGGTAGGGTGCGCCATGGGCTGCTCTTTCTGCCGGACGGGTGAGATGGGGTTTGTGAGGAACCTGTCCCAGGCCGAGATAATAGGACAGATATTAGAAGCAACGAGGCAGGAAGCAGGAGGCAGGAAGCAGGAAAAAAGAGATCGCGGATCATGCCTCATGCCTCATGCTTCACACTTCAATCAGCGCATCTCGAACGTGGTCCTAATGGGCATGGGAGAGCCGCTGGCGAACTACGATAACGTACTTAAGGCCCTTCACATAATGCTGGACACGAAGCGTCTGGGCCTTTCAAGAAGACACGTTACCCTTTCGACCTGCGGTCTTGTGCCGGAGATAGAACGATTCGCCAGGGACAACCCTGGCGTAAAACTTGCGATCTCGCTTAACGCCACCACCGATGAGCAGCGTGAACGGCTCATGCCGATAGACAAGAAGTATCCCTTGGCAAAGCTCTTTGCCGCACTAAAGAAGTACTCAGGCGCCACAAAGAGAGATGTGATGACTTTCGAATATGTGATGGTGGGCGATCTCAACGATTCGCACGAAGATGCGAAAAGGCTCGTAAGACTCTTGAGCCGGTTCCCTTCCAAGGTCAATCTGATCCCGCTTAATGCCGCCTGTCATTCCCGCGAAAGCGGGAATCTGGTGAACGAAGGAGATCCCCACTTTCGTGGGGATGACAGATACCTTCCACCTACCGAAGAGACTGTTCAACAATTCGCGCAATATCTAAGGAACAAGCATATTCAGGTGAACATCCGCTTGAGCAGGGGGCATGACATCCTTGCCGCCTGCGGACAACTGGCCTCCGGGGAGACACACCGTGTGTGTCCCCGGAAATCAGCTACAGAACAACCTTTTTATAAACGAGATCGCCTTGTTTGATGCAACTATCCCCTTGATGATGGGCATGTGCCTTTTGGTGGATTGGTAACCCAGCTCAATGAGCTCCTCCGCCTTGGAAAAGTCGGTCCAGCTATATTCGCCGACATCCGGGATTATGTGAACTTCGGCCGTCTCCATACAATGATAAGCAATTTTACCCTGTGCAACTGACATGACCTGAAGGAGAACGTCTATTATCCCGTGATTCCCCTCAGAAAAGATGGAAGATTCCGCCTTCGGGGCTATCGCAACGTTCACCCCAATAACAAGGTCGCACTTCATCTCTGCCAGAACTCGCGTTGGAATGGGTGCTACCACACCACCGTCAACAAGGAGATGTTCTCCTATCCTGACAGGTGCGAATATGCCCGGCACCGAAAAACTTGCGTGTATCGCCTTGTTAAGATCGCCCTCTTTTAGCACCACCTCTTTTCCGGAAACGAGGTCGGTCGCCACGGCAAAGAACGGCATCTTGAGGTCTTTAAAGTCGAGTGGCCCGATAAGCTCGCGCAGGGCGTTCTCTATCTTTCCGCCCTTGATAAGCCCACCGCCCTTGAACATAAATGCCGGGTCCATCCACATTGCGCGGTTCCTGTTCCCAAATCTTATGGCAAAATCGATTATCTTGTCTACGCTCACACCGGCGGCATAAGCGCCTCCCACGACCGCACCTATACTTGAACCCGAAACGGCCCCGATAGGCACACCCTCCGCTTCAAAAGCCTTGAGAACACCAATATGGGCTAGTCCCTTTGCAGCGCCGCTACCAAGCGCAAGTCCTATTTTACATTTAGCCATGCCACAACCTCCGGCGGGTATCTTAACTTAAGCGCCGGCAAAGGCGCAATCAAATCTTGCAAATTAGAGGTTTCTTTGGTTTATGGAAGATATGTCTACAAATGAGATAGACCTGCACGGATACAGATTGCACGAGGCCGAAGAGGCCACTACAAAGTTCGTCGACAATGCATATTTCAGGAACGAGCTTTCAGTAAGGATAATCCACGGCTTCGGAGTGATAGCTGAGAGCCTGCCCAAATGGCTTGAGGCCTATCCCTTTGTCGTTGGTTTTGAACGCGACCCGGGCAACCCTGGGGCAACTATCGTAAAGTTAGAATCCCATTAATGTCGCTCATCTGCCCGCCTGTCTCTTGGCGGGAGCTTATTGAAGGATTAATGTATCTCCAATTACTTTTTCTTTGCGGAACGAAGAGCACGCATTTTCGAACGCTTTCTTTCCTGATTCTTTTTGTGCTTCTTTGCCATTTTTCTCTTGATCTTGTTCGTGTACGCCATTTTTGGTCTCCTGTCACATTTTACCGGCCAATTCGCCGGCTATTTTTTTGGCTTCTTCTGTCTTTTTGGCCTGAACTTCAGGGCCCATCGCATCCATGGGCTGAACATTGATGAACGTTATGTCTTTTATACCAATGAATTCAAAAACCGTGCGAAGATACGACTCCTGATGGTCCGACGGGTTTCCGCCGCCATAATCTCCGCCTCGGGAGGTTACTACCACCATTTCCTTGCCCTTTGCAAGCCCTTCGACACCTTTGTCTGTGTACCGAAACAGATATTTAGGTTGAACTATAACGTCGATATACTGTTTTAGCCGGTATGGAATAGAGAAGTTCCACATTGGAGCGCTTATAACAACCGTATCAGCCGACATAAAACGATCGATCTGTTTGACAATCTCGTTCCACGAAATCCTGACATCCTCCGGCATATCCTTGCCGCCCAGGAGGAAATATTTTCCTTCCACCCTTTTAACGGTCAATTCCGGCAGCTCTTCGGAGAAAACGTTGAACTCGTCTATTTCGCACTTTGGATATTTTTTACATATTTCCGACAGAAAATATGTCGACACCTTGAGCGTCCGCGAGTCTTCGCCTCTTGGCGTTGCTATCAGATGAAGTATTTTTTTCATATGACCCCCTAGAATTGAACGAAGAGCCCCACCTCTGGACCCTGCAATTTTCTTCCGCCGGCCCCTATCAGCCTGTAACCTGCGCGAACGCCTCCAAACTTATACTTGAAATTGAGCCCGCTGCCGACATCGTAGACCTCACGGCCACCAACGGTCGCTATGTATGGCCTGACGTCCCATATAAAATGTTCGCCGAATATCACATAAAACGGAAAACCTATGTCGAATCCCTTGTGGCTCTTATCGCCCCAGAGGAACTTCTCGCCCAGGGCCAGGTTGATCTGGAACATCTCGCCAAAGAGGGCGCGCACGAGAAAATGGAAGCCGGCCATATTGAGCGCGTCGCTCGGAGCGCTCTCCCAGAAGCGCTTATATTCACCGTCGATGCCGAACATCAGATAGCCGGCCTCGACCCTGCCGTTGAAGCTGTTCATGTTCCCCACAAGATATTGGTAGATGCCGTCGAGCCTGAAAGTGGGGAGCGCCGGGATGTCGTGCCTTTTAAGATATTTATAAAGGCCCTTCATATCCTTCTCCTGCGACATGTCAAAAAGGCTCGTCATGAATATGCCGGCAAGGCTCTCAAATATGCCGGTCGCCGCATCGCTCGTGGAGGTCGATGAAGATTCTTCGTGTTTGGTATCTTTCTTGTCTTGAGGCTTGGTTTCGCTCTTTTGATCGAGCGAGCCTTCAAAGTCATCTAGCTGTCCGGCCACCGCGTTAGAAACAGGGGTTGCAAGAAGCAAAACAGCCGTCGTAAGCAGAAAGATTCGCTTAACCATAGACTACCTTGCCCCTTTTTATAACTTTCGAAACATATGAACGATCGAACCTGTAGAGAGGTTCAAATTCGCTCTTGCAGTCAAGCACAACGAGGTCGGCGGCCTTTCCCCTTGATATCGAGCCGTGGCTCTTTTCCATTGAAAGAGCCCGGGCGGCATTTATGGTGATACCCTTATAGGCGTCTTCAGCAGTTATTTTCATCTGCGTTATTGCAACAGATGCCGCCATCCAAATATTCAGGACCGGTGATGTTCCGGGGTTGTAGTCGGTAGATATCGCGGGCGAGAGGCCCTCTTTTATCATCGTTTTGCCGGCGGCATATTTCCCGCCCACAAAGAACGTGGATGTCGGGATGAGGACGGGGGTCACTTTGGCCTTTTTCAAGGCAATAAGCCCTCTCATGCTCAGGTATTCAAGGTGATCGGCGCTGACGGCCTTGAGTTCGGCCGCAAGCAGTGACCCACCGGATGAAGATAGCTGGTCGGCATGGACCTTAAGTTGAAACCCGTGCTTCTTTGCGGCCTTTAAGACAAGCGCCCCCTCTTCCTTGGTGAAGGCTATCTTTTCAACGAAAACGTCACAGAATTTCGCAAGACCTTCTTTGGAAATATAGGGCATCATCTCGTCTATTATCAGCCTGATATATTCTTTTCTCCCTTCCTTGCCTCTGGTCAGATATTCTATTGGGATGGTATGGGCGCCAAGAAACGTTGGAACGAACTCCATGGGATGGCGCTCGGATAATTGCCTGACCACGCGCAACATCTTTATTTCAGCCTCAACATCGAGTCCATAACCGCTCTTTACTTCTATCGTGGTTACTCCGTGAGAAAGAGCCTCGTTCGCCCTTTCTCTTGAGACCGCCAGAAGCCGGTCCTCGCTTGCCGCGCGCGTTGCCCTCACAGTCGACATTATTCCGCCGCCGGCCTTCGCTATCTCTTCATATCGCGCACCGCGGGCACGGGCCGCGAATTCGTCGGCTCTGGTACCGGCATGAACTAAATGTGTATGACAATCGATAAGGCCGGGGATAACTACACCGCCTTGGGCATCTATAACTTGCGTGTCATTGCGAACCGCCGAAGACGGTGAAGCACAGTTGTTTACGCCGGATGACCTCGCTGCGCTCGCAATAACACGGATCTTCTCATCCTCTATTTCAACACATGCATTCTTAACGACCCCCAGAGGCCCTTCGCTACCCCGCGAAGACCTGCCTCGAGCAAGTCCGCCGAAGACGGACGCGTCGCGAGGCTCCATGGTGATCAAACGTCCAATGTTCGTGATAAGCATCAGGTCACCCCCCTGCACATATCCAAACCGGCTCAAACTCAGGCCGTTCGGCGGCTAAATTTGCCGATTTCTTGTGTAATTCTAATGGTGACTTCAACACAAACTTTTCAAAAAACGCCCACATGATATTATGTGTACTATAAATCATATTCAAATCAATTGTATTCTATCAATTGTATTCTATTCGATCGACAAAACATTAATATGGCAATCTAGTTCCAAAAGTATTATCATGCCCCGAAACAAAGGGGGTAAATATGGGTATGGGACATCCGGTGACGGGCATCGTAAGTCTGGTGATGGCGGCAGCGTTCCTGGTATGGGTATATGAAAAGAACGGGAATCCGGTGCAAAAGGTGGGCAAACTAATAGGCTGGTTCGGCGTCATCATGGCGGCGCTGCTTCTCATCGGCCAGATGTTCGTTTGCGGTAAAATGTGCCAATCGGGCCAGTGCATGAGAATGATGAAGGGGCAAGGCATGATGCAGATGCCAATAATGCCTCCTCCGGTGCATGGAATGCCGGCGCCCGATAATAAGTAGATCTTAGGGTATCTTAACTCCGCGCTCTTTTGCCACAGCGGTTGCTTCCTGATATCCTGCGTCCGCATGGCGAAGGACGCCCATTGCGGGGTCTGATTTTAAGACGCGCTCAAGGCGCTTTGCCGCGGCGGATGTTCCGTCCGCCACAATGACTTGGCCCGCGTGTAGTGAGTAACCTATTCCAACTCCGCCGCCGTGATGAAAACTCACCCAGCTTGCGCCGTTCACCGCGTTAACTAGCGCGTTTAATATAGGCCAATCGGCTATCGCGTCACTTCCATCTTTCATGCCCTCGGTTTCACGGTTGGGAGAGGCAACGCTTCCGCAATCCAAGTGGTCTCGGCCAATGACAATTGGAGCACTGACCTTCCCTTTTCGAACTAGCTCATTGAATGCGAGCCCTGCCAAATGACGCTCACCGTAGCCAAGCCAGCAAATACGGGCAGGCAGCCCCTGATAAGCCACACGCTCCTCTGCCATCTTTATCCATTTGGCCAGCGACTTATTATTTGGAAAGAGCGCAAGGATAGCCTTGTCTGTCTCCAAGATATCTTTCGGATCGCCTGACAGGGCCACCCATCTGAACGGGCCCTTGCCTTCGCAAAAGAGCGGCCTGATATAAGCGGGAACAAATCCCTGAAAAGCAAATGCGTTCTTCACTCCGGCCTTTTCGGCCTGAGCGCGAATGTTATTTCCGTAGTCAAATGTTGGAACGCCGGCCTTCTGGAACGCTAGCATTGCCTCAACATGCTCGGCGACGGCACGATAGGCCTCTTTTTGATATTTTTCGGGGTCGTTCTTTCGAAGTTCAATGGCCTGCGCTAAAGTCATCTTGTTAGGCACGTAGCCGTTTAACATATCGTGCGCCGATGTCTGGTCGGTGACCATGTCGGGTCTGACGTTGCGCCTAACAAGCTCCGGGTAGATATCGGCGGCGTTCCCAACAAGGCCGATAGATATCGCTTTCTTCGCTTTCTTTGCCTCATCAACTTTTTTCAGCGCGTCGTCCAAATCTTTTGCAATAACATCGAGGTATTTTGTCTTAAGCCGCTTCTGTGCGCGTTCGGGATCAACCTCCACGCCCAAAAATACAGCGCCAGCCATCGTGGCCGCCAAGGGCTGTGCGCCCCCCATCCCTCCAAGGCCTGCAGAAAGAATGAGCCGTCCGGAAAGTTCGCCGCTTCCGTAATGCTTCTCTCCTGCCGCAACGAACGTCTCGTATGTCCCCTGAAGGATGCCTTGCGTTCCGATATATATCCATGAACCCGCGGTCATCTGGCCGTACATCATGAGTCCCTTGCGCTCAAGGTCGCGAAAGACCTCCCAATTTGCCCAACGGCCAACCAGATTTGAATTTGCAATTAGAACGCGCGGCGCGTCTTCGTGAGTGCCAAGGACCCCTACGGGTTTTCCGGACTGGACAAGAAGAGTCTCGTCGTTTTGCAACACTTTCAATGTCTCGATTATCTTATGATAGCAATCCCAGTTCCGTGCCGCCTTGCCGCTTCCGCCGTAGACAACAAGGTCCTGCGGACGTTCGGCAACGTCGGGGTCGAGGTTATTCATCAGCATCCTCATTGCCGCTTCCTGAGCCCAGCCTTTACATGTAAGTTTATTTCCACGAGGAGAGTGAATTGCTACAGACATATGGCTACCTCTTATTGTTCGAGCGTAGTCGAGAACAATAATCTACTTCTCGACCCGCTATCGCTCACTAGAAGAATAATATTCAGATTGTTGTGGAATAATCAAGGTGCTAGTATATTGTCTATTAAATTTTTACTGGTTGTCTTTGGCACAAGTGCGCGTAACAATTTAATTTCTACCGACTTCGTCGATAAAAATTAAATTGACGATGCACTAGTTACGCACGTTCGAGATACTCGCCTGTTTCCGTATCTACCTTAACAGAATCACCTGCCTCGACGAATGGCGGGACCCTTACTACCAGACCATTTTCAAGAGTTGCGTTCTTAAACTGGGCGGATGCCGTGGCGCGCTTGACAGAAGGGTCGGCCTCGACCACCTTGAATATCATCGTGCTCGGAAGCTTTATACCTACCGCCTTTCCTTCGTATAGCTCCACCTGAACGTGGCAGTTCGACTGTAAAAACTTAACGTAATCGCCCAGAATCTCTTCGGAAAGAGTCATCTGTTCGTAGTTCCCTGTGTTCATGAAGTGATACATGTCGCCTTCGCTGTAGAGATATTCCATTTCGTGCTGCTCTAAGATCGCGCGCTCCACCGTTGCATTGGCGTTGAAACGGTTCTCTATTATCTGGCCGCTCTTTAGGTTCTTGAGCTTTGTCTGGACCATGGCGCGCCAGTTTCCCGGCGCAACATGCTGGCGGGCAACGACCTTCCAGAGATCGTTATTGTAGATTATGACCATTCCTAACTTCACTTGTGTCACGGGCATCATGAGATCAACTCCTCGCCCCATCCTATGGGGGCTATTTTAGGGCGTGCTCTATCTCGGAGACTCTTCGTTTGTCAAGCTCTCTGATAATGTTAAGGGTTAAATTTTAAACGGGTCATTTATCATCGACAACGCGTTTCCATCTGAGACGGGTGAAAAAGGCGGCCACAATGAGGGTCATTACTATCCACCCTATGCCCACAATGCCCAAGACGTTCCACGAATAACCGCCGTAGGGTTTTTCAAAGCTCTTGTAAATGTCGGCTACGAGCAGGACAAAGAGGACCAGCGGTATCCAGATGACGACAAGATATTGCCACCACTTGCCAACCTTGCCTTCGCCTACCGCATTCATATGACTCCTTAGGCGTTCCGCCTTGAATATCCATGCGACAAGGACGGTCTCTAAAAGACCCGCAACAAGTAACGCATAGTGGTTTAGAAAATAATCAACAATATCGACCCAGTAAAGGCCCGCATGGGTCGTGAAGATGAGGCTCGCTGCAAACCCCACCGAACAGACGACAGTTGTCACACGCCGTCTGGACCATCCGAACTTGTCTATTGCCCCTGAAATAAAACCTTCAAGTATCGATATTGATGACGTAAAGCCGGCAAAGATCAGCGCCGCAAAGAAAAGGATGCCAAAGGCCGGGCCGCCGAACGGAAGCGCATTTATCATCTGAGGATAGGTGACAAAGGCAAGACCGGGCCCGCCCTTTGCTACCTCATCTATTGGTACCCCGCCCTTCATGGCCATGAAGCCTAAGGTAGCAAAGACCGCAAAGCCGGAAAACACCTCAAATCCGCAGTTTACCGCGCATGAAATAAAGACGTTCTTCTTTATTTCTGTCCGAGCAGGAAGATAACTTGCATAGGCTATCATAATGCCCATCGCAAGCGAGAGGGTAAAGAAGATCTGACCGAAGGCGTCGGCCCAAATGGAAGGGTTCTTAAGCGCCGCAAAATCGGGCGTTAGATATGCCCTTATCCCTTCGCCCGAACCCGGGAGCGTCAGCCCCCAGACCACAAGGGTCACCATTATGACCAGAAGGATTGGCATGATGACCTTGTTGGCAATTTCAATGCCTTTAGAAATTCCGCGATAGATTATGAACCAGTTGACAAACCAGATGAACGAAACGCCTATGAGTATCGCCGGATGTATCCCGCCGATATCAAGCGGCCCTTTTGACACGGCAAGGAAGGTGCTCTCAAAGAACTTCTGCGTGTCGGCGCCCCATTGCATGTTATAGGCATAGCCAAGATAGTTCACGCACCAGCCAAGGACCACACAGTAATAAAGAAGGATGCCGAAAGTTAAGAAAGTGACTATCCACCAACCAAGGAGTTCCCATCTTCTTCGGATCCTGGCAAATGCTAGAGGGGCACTACCTCTAAGGGCATGGCCTATCCCCTGCTCGAGCATCATCAAAGGGATGCCCACGGTAAGGAACGCGATGAAATAAGGTATTAAAAATGCGCCGCCGCCGTTCTTATAGGCAAGATAGGGAAAGCGCCAGATGTTCCCCAGGCCTATCGCAGAACCTACGACGGCAAGGATGAAGCCTACCCTTGACTTCCATTGACCCCGTTCGACTTCCATGCATATCTCCTTTGCAAGACGGCAACAAGCTCGGACGACAAAAGTAGCACGTTGGCAAGATAATATATCCAGATGATCGTAACAACCAAAGCTGTAAGCGAACCGTAGATTATGTTATATCTGTCGAAGGCGGTGGCTATGTACCACCTGAAAAGGCATTTTGCTATCCCAACGCCCACGGCAAAAAAGACACCGCCGATCACAGCCCACCTGAACTTAACGTCCCGATTAGGCATTATAATAACGGCTACAACAAAAGAGGCGATGAGCATCACCACAAAGAAAGCCTTGTTTGTGGCAAGACTGCTCAAAGGGACATGAATGCTGAACTTTGCAAGTGTGGCTTCGAAGAATCCTATCATGGTTGGAAGGAAGAGGATGAACGTTACGCCAAAGACCAGAAGGACCGAGATAAGCCTTGAGTGAAAGAAGTTACGGCTCTTGACGCTCTGAAATATCCTGTCGAACGCATGCTCTATGCTTGAAAAAAGAAGGGACGCAATGAAAAGCAAAAAGCCGACGCCTACCCACCCTATCCTGGACTTGTTAGAGACTATCGCATTAAGATTAGCCGAGAACTGCTCCTGACCCCGCGGAAGTATGTCGGTAAAAGCAGTGACTACCTGGTTAAAAAGCCCCTCTGTTCCGCCAAGCACATAACCGGCCACCGAAGTTGCTATCATTAAAAGAGGAATGAGAGAAAGAAGGGCGAAGAACGAAATGTTTGCCGCAAGACTAAAGCAGTCGTGATCTTTATATGATTTAAAGAGGTCGCGAACTATCTTCATAAGAGGTTAGCAGGTTAGCAGGTTAGCGGGTTAGCAGGTATTAAATCTGCCAACTTGCCAGCCTATAAACATGCTAACCTGTGAACGGTTTTACTTCTTTTTAAATTTAATCCTTATCGGCACTCCGTATCCTATTATCTCCTGGAACCGGTTGACAAGGTAGCGCTTGTAGCCTTCGCCTATCCCTTCCGGACGATTCGAGAAGACAACAAAAGTGGGTGGCTTCGTTTTTATCTGCGCTGCATAATAGATCTTTACCGGCCTCCCCTTGTGCGAAGGGATATTATGTTGCTCCTTCACCTCTTCAAGAACGCGGTTGAGCGTCGATGTCGGGAGCCTTGTGGTCAGCGTATGCCTTATCTTCTCTATTTCTTCAAAGATTTTGTCTGTCCCGGAGCCGGTCTTGGCCGATATACATAAGAAGGGAACCTTGTGCAACTTGAAAAGCTTATCGTCGTAGAATTTCTTCAGCTCTTTTGAGTCGTGAGTAAGAACGTCCCACTTGTTGAAAAGAACAAGCACTCCCTTTCCCTCTTCGTAGGCATGTTCCAGGAGCGCCGAATCCTGATGCGTGAACCCGTCGTTGGAATCAACAACGAGAAGAGCGATATCTGCGCGATGGATGGCGCCGAGCGTCTTGATCGCAGAATACTTATCGAGAGCCTCTATAGTTTTTCCCTTTTTCTTGAGCCCCGCGGTATCAACGAAGATGAATTTTTTATCGTCCAGTAATATCTCCACATCTATCGTGTCGCGCGTGGTGCCCGGCATGTCGTGTGCAATTACGCGCTCGTGACCAAAGAGCCTGTTCACAAGCGTCGACTTGCCGGCGTTGGGACGGCCTATAACGGCCATTCGCGGTACATGGTCATCGACGGGCGCCGAAGGAGCTTCCGCTTCTTTAACGTTCTCAAGCACACCGTCCAGAAGGGAGTCGACCCCGACTCCATGCTCCGAAGAAATGGCATACATTTGATCTTTTACTCCCAGCTCAAAGAACTCCGAAGGTTCGCTCTTTATACCGTATCTCCTCCCCATCACCTTTTCGAGCTTATTGATAGCATAAAGGACCGGTTTTCCAGACTTACGGAGCATATTAATAATGGAGACATCAAGGGGGGTGGGCCCTTCCCTGCCGTCAAAAAGACAGATGATGATATCGGCCTCATTAATGGCGGCCATTGTCTGCTTTTTGATGAAGTTCTGTATCGTGTGTTCCTCGCCTTCGGCAAGGCCGCCGGTGTCTATCAGCAGGAACTCTTTACCGCACCAGTCCGCGTCGGCATAGTGACGGTCACGGGTAACGCCCGGGGTGTCGTTCACCAGGGCCTTGCGGCGGCCTACTATCCTGTTAAAAAGCGTCGATTTGCCGACATTTGGCTTACCGACTATGGCGATGACCGGTTTCATGATTGGTTCGGTGGTAGTATAGTGCAATCAGGTTATAGTAAAGGGGAAATTGTAGGGAGATGCTGTTCGAGCGAAGTCGAGAACGACAATTTAAAACGAATAGAGACGCCGGTGTTCTGCCAGCAGATAGCGGATGGTGCGAAGTGCGAGACAAGGCAGATATCAGTAGATATAGCCGGCGCGTTTCAGAAGGTAGATGTGGGGTCTTGTGTAAACGTGGATATCGACAAAGGCGGGGCTGGCGCAGAACTTGCCACTCGCGTAAAAGACAAAAAAGTTGACAAATATTATCTATTTGGGCAGATTGCCCCCGCAAGTGGACGTTTGTTTTTTTACGCTGGTCTTAGACAAGCGAGACCGATCAGAATGACCATATGCAAGGCCTCTGAAAAGGTGAAAAATTGCGGCGAACCATCTGGCTTTGCCAGGGGTGAGCCGAGGGGATTGGGGGGAAGGAGCGAGTCTTCGAGCGAGTCGTTCCCCCCATCTAAATAGGCGGGGTAGCTCAGCGGTTAGAGCAGTGGATTCATAACCCACTGGCCGACGGTTCGATTCCGTCCTCCGCCACATTGTAATAATGGGGGCCTGCAAAATGTCGAATGTCGCTATTCGCATCATTTTGATTTGGCGACATTTTGCAATACCCCCAAGCCCCGCACGCCGAACTGGCAAAGCCAGCTTCGACGCTTATAAAATAATAATGGGGGCCTGCAAAATGTCGAATGTCGCTATTCGCATCATTTTGATTTGGCGACATTTTGCAATACCCCCAAGCCCCGCACGCCGAAAAAACCCACAAAAACCCACAAGACGGCGCACCGGTTCTCCCTTCGGGGGCCGGCGCGCCACCTGACGGATAACTTTTTACTTACCCAAGAATGCATGAGCCTCTCAGCATAAATGCCCTCAAATCACCCACTCACTTTGGAGAAGAGCCGGAATTATAGATGAAAACTACATCAGATAATTATCACATTTGATTCGACCACTAAATACCGACTTTCGGGTGGCCGGTGACAGTTGAAATGTGTCCATTATGACGACGGAAAGGTGTTTCCTAAAAAATAGTTAAAAAAGTTAAAAGCTGATTATCCATGAAATACGGACACTTACAAGACACTTGACAAACCGGCCGCTTTCATAGAAGCAACTTTTTCCAAAGATAGCCGATAATCTTAATGGGAGCAGTGAGAAGGTAAGTACCTTGGGGAAATTTTTGGGGGAGTAACTTGGATGTACCAAGTTGCTCCCCCATTTTTTTTGTTCTTTGATTACTTAAGCAAAACACCTAGCTTCGCCAGTGTTTTGCGCGGGGGTTCGGGGGTCATTGTAAAATGCCGCCCGAACACAAAAAACGCGAATGGCATCCTGCGGCATTTTGCAGGACCCCCGCTTAAATGGTGGGCAGAGGCGGAATTGAACCGTCGACACACGGATTTTCAGTCCGTTGCTCTACCGACTGAGCTATCTGCCCGTAAAGTGATGGAGCTATTACTAAATAGTTCAAAAATGTCAAGGAGGGATTAAAAAAGCGCTATTAATCATATAATTACAACGAAAACAAAATGGTAATTACTTCATATAAGGGAATTAACCTGCTAAAAAACAACAATAAACAGGTTATTTATAAATAAAAGGCCCTTTTATTGACGGTAGTTGAAAATTGTGTTATTAGGTGACCTCGTTTTTGGGATGTAATAGTAGATAATACATTGAAAATTAAGATGAATTAGCGAATTAGGAACCGGCTCTGCCGGTCCTAATGAGAGGGGTACGGGGGTAAACAGCGAGGTCTTCCGAGCTGGTCGTTACCCCCGATCAAATGAAAGGAGAGCTAGGGATGAAAAGGACACAAGTGGGGGAATTCAAGGTAGGAGATGTTGCTGTATATCCGGCACACGGGGTTGGCAAGATCCATTCCATAGAGAACCGCGAAATTAGCGGTAACAAACAGCAGTTCTATATCATGAAGATCATGGACAACGGCATGACCATCATGGTCCCGACGAGCAACGTAAAGAGCGTAGGTCTCCGCGATGTAATAAACGAAGATCAGGTAGATATCGTTTACAGCATCCTTAAAGAGAGAGATATCTCCATCGACAATCAGACATGGAACAGAAGGTATCGCGAATACATGGACAAGATCCGCACGGGCTCTATCTATGAAATAGCGGAGGTCCTTCGTGATCTCATGCTCCTTCGCTATCAAAAGGAGCTTTCATTCGGCGAAAGAAAGATGCTCGACACCGCAAGGACCCTTACAATAAAGGAGCTCGCGATAGCTGAAGAGCTTACGGAAACAGAAATAACAGAAAAGATCGACCAGATCTTCACTGAATAGTGAAGGATTGACAATAAGGAATGTTAGGGTTAAAACCCCGTTCATTTGAAAAGGTGAACGGGGTTTTATTTTATGAAGAATGTAGCCATCATAACGGCGGCCGGCATAGGGAAACGGATGGGTTCCTCCCAGCCAAAGCAGTACCTTGAACTTGGCGGAAAACCTATCCTCTGCCATACGCTTGAAAGGTTCGAAGCCGCAAAACTTGTCGACGCCATCGTCCTTGTCACCGACCCCAATTCATTAACGCTTGTAAAGGACCAGATATTGAAAAAATGCAGGGCCCCAAAGGTCAAATGGGTGGTCGCCGGAGGCGAAAAGAGGCAGGATTCTGTTTCAAGGGGACTAAAGGCGGTACCTTTAGGGTGCGAGGTGGTATGCGTTCACGACGGCGTGAGGCCCTTCGTTACACCGGAACTGATAGATAAAAGCATAGAAGAGGCCAAGGCCCACGGTGCATGTATAGTGGCCATTCCAATGAAAGATACTATCAAGCGCGTGGACGGCGGGGGCCGAATCGTTGAAACGGTCGAACGTGCGGGACTCTGGCGCGCGCAGACACCGCAGACGTTCCGTTACGACGTATTTGAATCTGCCATGAATCAGGCGATGATCGAAAATTTCTATGGGACAGATGAGGCAAGTTTAGTTGAACGTTACGGTCACGAAATATACGTCCTTGCCGGAGATGAAAAGAATATTAAGATAACAACACCGGAGGACATGGTAATAGCGGAGAGCATGTCATTGCGAGGAGCGTAAGCGATGAAGCAATCTCCCGCGTGGGATTGCTTCGCTGCCGCTCGCAATGACATATAATTAAAATGCGAGTAGGAATAGGATACGACATTCATCGTTTGGTCAAAGGGCGCAAACTAATACTCGGCGGCGTTGAGATATCGCACACTCACGGGTTAGACGGCCATTCCGATGCCGATGTCATCATCCACGCCATAATGGACGCCCTACTCGGCGCCGCGGCGCTTGGCGATATCGGAAAACATTTCCCGAATACCGATGCAAAATACAAAGGCATATCGAGCGTTGAACTTTTGAAACATGTTGTGAAACTGATAACTGATCACCGATCACTGATAACTAATATCGACGCCATGGTTATCGCAGAAGCTCCAAAGCTTGCCCCTCACATCGAAAAGATGCGTGAGAATATCGCCAAAGCCTGTGGTATAGATATCGGCCAGATAAGCATCAAGTCCACAACTAACGAAGGCGTCGGCTTCATCGGCCGCAATGAGGGTATGGCTGCACAGGCAGTTTGTTTACTTCGGTTAAATGGTGAATAGTTAAATTAACTATTCACATGACCTATCATGAATTGCACGTTCTCACCGCAATTCACAGGTTCTATCACTATGTCGGGATGAAGTTTCTTGAAGACCCTGAAGACCTCATCGGCAAATGCCTGTCCTATGGTATCGATACCGTTGAAATCCAGGACCACCTTCTTGAAGTTTTCCAATGAGTGTAGGAGCCTTTTCGCCTGCGAACGCGACATGTAGGCCTCTCCGGAATCAAAGAGCCTGACGTTTATCCTGCTCTTATCAAAAGTGAAACTCTCGTTGGTGAATGCCTTAAAAATATTGGTGACCTCGGTCTTGGAATCAACGCTTATCTCAAAGTGAACACTGGTTCCCTTAAGCATACGCCTATCCTCAACGTAAACATCATTGTTCCGGTTGTTGATGGTCACTTTTTTTCTGTGGCTTTCCATAACGAACAGTTCGGCGACCTTTGAGGTAAAAAATATCCCCTCTCCCGAATGTCTTTCAGGCATGGTCGTGTTCTTCCCCTTAAGTATATCCTGAACGGCCTCCATCTCATTGTTCAACTCATTCTTGGACATTATGTTGGCGAACATGCCAACGCCATTGTCCCTTATGTCGAACGAAGCCGTTCGTTTGTTAACATTCACAACTATATCCGCGAACTTTGAACCTGAATGATCGATCGCATTATTGAGCATCTCGGTAAAAGCATAGCGAAGACTTGCCTTTGCCTTAACGGCAAGAGAAGAGAACAACCCTGACTGCTCCTCCATTTTCTGAAAAACGCTATCCTCTTCTAATCCTTTCAACAGGCATCTTTTCCTGAACGAAACATTCTTAGAACGATATTTTTTTATGGCCAATGGGCTGTTATATAGATAATGCGCGGTAGCGCGACTGGACCCCTGTTTTATGAGCAAGCCCTCGCTTAACATCTCCTTGATATAACGGTGCATCGCCTGTCTGCTGATCTTAAACCTGGCTACAAGCTCCGATGCTTTTATAACACCTTGTTTTTTAATACATTTTTTAATGTGGTTTCTTAGATCTTTCATGTCAACACATTATCAACATAAAAATAGAATGATGTCAACATATTATCAATATTGGATTTATATGATGTCAACTTAACTATTTAACTGGCTCTTCGCGGATTTGAGTGGGTCATTTGCGGGACAAGATGGCGGGAAGAAGCGATTAGACGTGAATCGTCTGTTTA
>PCWZ01000030.1 GCA_002796305.1 Deltaproteobacteria bacterium CG11_big_fil_rev_8_21_14_0_20_49_13 | reverse complement strand
GCCTGACCCCCTATGTGACTGACCCCCTACCCCTATGTAGTAAAAAGTGTTATTGTTCGAGGATTGAGAAAAAGACACAAAAAATGTCTAGGACTTTTTTAAGAAATCCGTATAATGCTTTTCGCCATGCTTCACAACCCAGGGGACATTGTTAACAATCGTTATAAGGTGGTAGATATATTGGGAAAAGGGGCCATGGGAGAGGTGTTTGTGGCGACAGATCGGGCGCGCGGCGATTTTAAACTCGCCATGAAGTATCTGAAGTTCGTCCCGGGAAAATTCTCCGCCCTGAACCAGTTCAAGGCCGAATTTGCCACCCTCACCCACCTTTCGCACCCGAACATCGCCAAGGTCTACGACTTTGAAGAGGACGTAGCGAACAACCAGTTCTTCTTCACCTCCGAACTGGTCGAAGGGGTGGAATTTCTCACGGCGGCAAAAACAGCGGGCATCGAAGAAATAGAGGACCTTTTCGTGCAGTCGTTAAGGGCGCTTGAGTATCTCCACGGCAACGGCATCTTTCATTACGATATAAAGTCGGCGAACGTCCTTGTTTATCCTTCGAGCAAGTCTCAAGCGAAGCCGAGAGACGAGTCGAAAAACAGTACCGGTTCTCGACAAGCTCGAACAGTAAAATTGATAGATTTCGGTCTTGCCACCATCCGTTTTCAGGGTCAGCTGGTCGGCACACCAAGCTACATGGCGCCAGAGATGGTGAGAAAAGAGGACCCTGACGGCAGGGCCGACCTTTATTCTCTGGGCGTGCTCATCTATTCTGCCCTTACCGGCGTCAACCCGTTCCGGGCGGCCGACATGAACGCAACGCTCAAGAACCAGCTTGAACTGGTCCCTCCGCCTCCTTCGTCAAATAACCAAAGGTCGCCCGGCTACCTTGATACGATAGTGATGAAGCTCATGGAAAAGAAGGCCGGCGACAGATACAGGACCGCCGCCGAGGCCATAAACGACCTGAGCCTCCGCTCGCCGGTAAAATACGAGGTGGAGACCGAAGAGACCCAGTCGAGCTATATTCCAACAGAGTCGAAGTTCATCGGACGTTTTAGGGAGATAGCTAAAATGAGCTCGCTTCTTAAGACCAAGATGTCCTCTATTGTGATAGTTAAAGGCGCAGGCGGTTCCGGAAAGACGCGCCTTTTGAACGAGCTGAAGCATCTGGCCCAAATTGAAGAATGGGCCACTGTGTTCTTAAGCGAACGCTCCGACGTTGACGAGTTCACCAAAAGCGTCTCTGTCCCTCTTACCCAACCGACGCTTTTCGGCATTGACGACATAGACAGATTGGCGGACGACGGCAAATATCCGGCGGTACTTGAGGCGCTTCAAAGACTTGCGCAGAACATAATGGCAAGGCCGGCTATCATTCTTATAAGCGCCGTGGAGAACGATAAGATACCAGCGTTCCTCAACACAAAGAACACAATTGTACTGGAGCTTTGGGACTTTAACCCCGGCGAGATCAGGGAATATTTGAGCGCCGTCACGGGGCTTCCCAATCCTCCGCAAAAACTCGCCGACCAGATATTCGAGAACACTGGCGGCAACCCGTATCTTGTTTCGGAACTCTCCAAAACGCTTGTGGCGATGGGCACGATCGTCGATTCGCACGGCAGATGGAAAAGTTCGACTTTTGAAGACATTAAAATAGATGTTAGCAAGACATCGCTGCCAAATAACGTGGAAGAAAAGATGCTTTCGGATTTTGCGGCGCTTCCCAAAGACGCAAAGGATATGGCCGAACTCATCTCGGCGCTTGGAAGGCCCCTGACAGGCGCGGACGCTGCGGCAATGACCGGGGACTCCAACGCCTCGGGCATGCTTCTAATGCTCATGCGGCGCGGTGTCGTAAAACGGGATGTGAAAGAAGGGGCATACTACTTCTCCCGCCCCATAATAAGCGGAGCCATCTATAAAAGAATGGCCGAAGACGCCCGAATGAGTTGGCACGGCAAGATAGCCGCTGTCCTCGGCTCGCATGCCATCCATCCCGACATTCCTTCGCGTCATCCTGAGGCGGCAGCCGAAGGGCCTCACGAATCCCTCGAAGAGCGCCTTTTCCACATGGGCCACTCGAGTCTTTCCGATGCGGCGAGGAACGCGTTGGTTGAATTGATAGAACGCCAGCTAAAGGGGCTGAAGAACAAGGCGGCCATTATAAACGCAAAATATTATGTGGAACGCTGGAACGACCCTGAAATTAAGCTCCAGCTTGCCCGCCTTTACAACAGAACTGGCAAGCACGAACTAGCCATCGAAACCGCTCATCAGATAGAATGCCGTGTAAGCGGCACGGAACAAAAAATAGCGACCGCCGAGATAATCGGCATCGCATACTTACGCCAGAAGAACCTTCAGAAAGCGCGTGAAACATTTGAAATAGCTTTGCGCACGTGCGTCAACATCAAGACTTGTCAAAGGCTGCGCCTTGAGAATTTCATAGGCGAAGTCGAATATTTCGACGGCAGCATAGACAAGGCGATAGAACTGTACGAAAGAACGGCAGCAGAAGCCGATAAACTGCCAGCGCAAGAACAGCTTCAGATAAAAAACAATAATCTTGGCCAGTCGTATTTTCAAAAGGGCGAATATAAAAGAGCGATCGAAAGGCTTGAGAAGGACTTTGAGCTTTACAAAAATGACGATGATCACAGGCTTACGGCCCGCACCAAATATATGCTTGCCGAAAGCTATAGGATAGTCGGGGAACGGGATAATGCTGTCAAAACATTCAACGATCTCATCCAGCACGCCAAAGATGGAGGCGACCTGGAGCATCTCTTCCGAGCCTATAACGGATTGGGCGGCATCTATAACGACAATAAACAATATAAAGAAGCGATAGAATGCTACGAACGAGCGCTGGATATTTCGTCAAGGCTCGGAACCGATAACGAATCGATCACCTGCGTCGCCAATATGGGCGTTATCACATCGAACATGGGCGATTTTAAAAAGGCCTACGAATATTTCTCTGCGGCGCTGGCATTCTTGGAGGGCGGCCACGCAACCGGCGGAATAATGGAGGAATACCACTGCAGGGTTCATTTGGAGCTTGGCGAAATATGCAGGATAAACAAAAAATACGACGAAGCTAGGATGCATTTGGAAGAGGCCATGAGGATGGCCGAAGCATCATCGAACAATGAGATGCTCTTCTGGATATATGTAACGATGTTCCATCTGGCAGACGACATGAAGGATAGATCTTTAAGAAAGGCCTCTCTTGCCTCGGCCTCAAAGCTTGCCACCACGCCCGAAAAGTCGGAAATTTTGAAGAAATTATAAAGAAAGGATCTTTTGTGCCCTGTTTAGAACGGCAGAACGGATCTTTTTATCATTTATCTTTCTCATCCATCCTTTTAACAATTTTTGATCCAGTCTTTCGGTATTGATCTCCGGGAAATTTCCAAAACGCCTCCCTTTTCTGCTTGCAAGATAGAGACAGTCCACAAAAGCCTTCTCCGGTTCAGCGAGAAGATAGCCGCCCGAACCGTCCCAATCAAAGCCTGCAAAGAGATCTGGCGACATCTGGTGAACATCGAACGTTCCAACGGGCGTCTTGATAACCTTTGTATGTCCGGTGGAAGCCACGGTTATAACCTGCGGTATCTGACCTATCACCCCATGAATATGAAGGGCGCTGATGAACGACAAATAGGCCCTGTGGTTAGGCATCAGATAAGGGATGATAAGAAAAGGGCTGAATCGTTTGTCATAAGCGAAGGCCCACACACCTTGAAAGATCTTTTTAATGACCTTCTGTTGCTCAAGCCGCTTCAGCGATTGAGTGGTAGATGACATTGAACCCGAGGTCAGACCTGCTATCTCGCGCGTGGTAAAAACCAAACGGCCTATGTGATGTATCGCCTGTATCACGGTCATTTTAAGAGCTCTCCAACCTTTAGCTGCATGTCTTCCCATATCTCCTTTTTATTATACATTTTTTGATCTTCGGGATTCAGATAATCGACAACAGTATCTCTGAATATTTCGTAATCGATATTGAAGATGTTCTGATACGCTTTTTCTTTTATGTTCTTCGGGATCTCAATACCTTCCAGCCTTGGCATGATCATGTAAATATCAAAAATGTCCCTTCCTTGCGTTTCGGCCCTGTTCGCGAGCGCCGCAACCTTCTGCAAAACCGCTGCATCTATGAGATAATGAGAAACAACGAACGGCGTCAGTTTATAAGGCCTCAAGACCGTTTCTGATATATTTTCGGAGGCAAACGACCGTTCGAACTTTCTTCTGGAGAATTCTATCTTTGTGAAAAGGTCCTCTCCCGCCTCGGTCATTAAATGAACCTTGAACCTTTGCGTTGTTTCCGTCTGTTTGGCAACCTTCATGTCAGGCAGAACTATCTTATTTATCATGAACGGACGCAGATTTGTTAGCAGGGTCCTGGATCCCAGGATATCCAGAACGATCTCCTTTAATCTGAAAGTTTCTATCTCCCTGATATCAAGGTCCATGTCTTCTGAATATCTTATGCTTCCGAAGAAGAACCTTAGATTAACCCCGCCCTTCACGGCATAACTTGCGGGCTTGAGCCTTGGGGCCAATTGCCTTAAAAAGGCCATATGAAACACCTCACGCTGTCCTAGATTGGTTATCATGTTATGTATTATAGTTTATTTTAACATAAATTACAAGACATAATATTTAACGGACATTTTATGCATTTGTGCAAAGAAAAAGCATAAAAACCGTTCGGGATTCCGGACGAGAGTCAACTGTTTTTCCGAGGCATAGCTCGGATAATTAATTTTACTGCCTTTCAAGGTTTTATGCATTTATGCAAAGTCACTACTGTCCCAACGTTGATGAGTGAGCAGGCGATAAGTTTTTAGGCTCTTCGATGTGGTGTAAATAAACAGGGTCCCTTTTCATATGTTTACGGCCTCTTTAAGTACCTCATCGCGCATGTAGGGGCTAAGGGAATAGATAGTAACAACATCAACCTTCACGCCTAAAAGATCTTCCAGATCCTGTTTGATTGCAACAATGTCAAGAGGAACCTTTACCCACATCGTATCCCCCCTGAGCGGATTTAGCATACACGAGTTCATCTAAAAAGACAGGAGGAAGTTGAGTAGTTGCTGGAGATAGATAGCGGGCACCTCTAAAAACCCATTGGCGTGTCATTGCGAGGGAGCGTAGTGACCGAAGCAATCTCCATAAATCAAGTGTTTGCTT
>PCWZ01000029.1:23199-25184 GCA_002796305.1 Deltaproteobacteria bacterium CG11_big_fil_rev_8_21_14_0_20_49_13 | reverse complement strand
TTTGATGTTATCTCATCGGACATGGCGTGGAACTTATAGCTGAAGTTCGTCGTAAGCGGTAGAGGCTGGCATTCTGCGTTTCATACTTTCGGACCGCTTTAAGATTACCATCCCCCCAATAACTTTACCAGTTGAGACCTCAAAAGGAGTATATATATATGTTATCGGCAGGGTTATGAGTGAAAGTTGCGAACCCTTAGTTTTTTGTTAATAAAAAGATTTGATTGAGATCAAACCTAATTATTTCAAATAGTTATAAATGATTGTGCAATATTGCGGTTTATAGCTTTTAAATATTGCACAGTCCGCTTAAAGCGTCATTTAGCATATTATTTGGTATAGTATTTAAATGGAATTGACTTTTGGTATATTTTTTGGTATATTTTTTGGCGTGAAACGCTTATTACAGACACCTTTAAATCCGCAAGTCTTATCTTATGTCAAGAATATCGGAAAATTTTTGAAGCAATGGGAATTAAGCAAGGATCTACAAAAAGATTTTTATTCGTGGCTTAAAGCAACAACCATCATAACTTCTGCGGGCGCTTCAACCAGAATCGAAGGTGCGCGGATTTCAGATGAAGAAATATTGGAACGACTTGAAAACTTAAAGATACAAAAGATCAAAGACAGAGACGAGGCCGAAGTGGCCGGTTACATAGACTGTCTGAATTACGTATTTGAAAATTATAATAACATCAACATTAGCGAACACACAGCACGTTCTCTCCATCAGATGATGTGTTCTTATCTGACAAATGATATTCTACCCCCAAATCAAAGGGGCTCCTATAAAAACGTGCCGAACTCGGTCGTAAAAACTGACCATAAAACCGGCGAAGAAGATGTTATTTTTGAGACTACACCCCCTGGCATCGAAACCGATATCGCCATGAAAGAGCTTTTCGAAGATTATAATAATTTCATTAATGACACTGACTACTCCGATCTGGAGGTGATCGCCGCGTTTGTCGTCAAATTCCTTGCTATTCATCCTTTCAGAGATGGCAACGGTCGCATTTCCCGGATACTCACTAATCTTTGCCTTTTAAAACAGGGCTATGAATTCACAATGTATTCTTCGCACGAAAAAACCGTAGAAGACAACAAAGAGCTTTACTATATTTCTATAAGACAAACTCAAGGCAGTATGAAAGGAACGCCAGATATTAATCCATGGTTTTTATTCTTTCTTAAGATGTTAAACGTTCAGGCGGAAATTTTGAAAGAAAAGATGGTCTCAAAAGGTTCCGGCAGGTTGACAGATTTTGAGGACACTATTTTAGTCCTCATACAAAAATATCAGCCGGTCACAATCTCTTTTCTTGAGAGAACATCGGATATAAAAAGAGTAACGATAAAATCGATCCTAAAAAAATTAAAATCGTTAGGTATGATAGAAATGACCGGCTCCACAAAGGGAAGCTTTTACAAATTGAAGCGGTGAAAGAACGCAAGAAAGATGTAAATGTGAATCTTATTCTTTCGGTAAAGCTCTGCCAACAAGCACGCTCCTGTCAGTCTCCTCAAATAATAAAATATCCCCGGGCTGGCAGTCTAAATATGCGCAGATCGCATCAAGCGTGGAAAGTCTTATGGCCTTAGCCTTTCCCGTTTTTAGTATTGAGAGATTTTGAGGCGTAATGCCGATGGCCTCGGCTAGAGCCTTTGAGACGACCTTCCTTTTTGCAAGCATTACATCCAAATTGACAATGATAGGCATGATGCCTCCCTAGATCGTATACGCTTCGTTCTCTTTCAGTTTTCTACCCTCGTCCATTATCCATGCGATTATTATTATCATCACCGCAATGGCTATGGAAAAAAGATTCATCCCGGACAACCCCATGCGTATCATTTTATGTCCGACCTCGTTCTGATATGTGAGCGCATATGTAACTAAACCCTCATATAATGGACTGGAAAGATTGTAAGCCAGGATAAAATAACCGATGTTTTTGATCCGGACGACATTTCTGCCGTCA
>PCWZ01000029.1:20568-23164 GCA_002796305.1 Deltaproteobacteria bacterium CG11_big_fil_rev_8_21_14_0_20_49_13 | reverse complement strand
AATACCTTTGTTAAAAACTATAAGTATTTCAACTTCTTATTCGCACTGGCATACGAATAAGAAGTTGAAATACTATAGAAGCCAAGTAACCATACACCTTCATGTTTATCGTGATCGGCTCGTGTATGGGTAGACCTTCAAGGGATATGTGTGTTGGATTCAAAAAAAAGCAGACCAAATGAGATCGGCACTCTGCAAAAAATGCCCACTGAAGGGCTTCGATAAGCGGATAAGCAATAAGCGCGACCAGGATCACGCCACATACTACCTTGCTGAACTTCTGTATCTTTTCCATAAGGTCCTCCTAAGAGTTGTGAGACACATATAACAATATTAATTATTGTTTATCAAGAATAAATTAATGAATAACAAATATTATTTATTCTTTTACAGGATAAACATCGAGTCACCGTAGGAAAATAGGCGATATCTTTGGGCAATGGCCTCTTTATAAGCCTTCATTATAAGCCTTCTCCCGGCAAAGGCCGAGACCATCATTAAAAGTGTCGATTCGGGCTGGTGGAAGTTGGTGAATATCGCGTCGATCACACGGAATTTGTAGCCGGGGGTGATAAAAAGATTGGTAACACTCCTTCCCTTTGTAAGCGGAGGTTGGGTGGGGTAGACATCTACGTCCCCTCTCTCCTCCTTACAAAGTAGGGGACAAGCTGATTCAAGGGCACGAACGCCGGTCGTGCCTATGGCAATAACGCGACCGCCCTCTTTCTTTGCATTTTCGATCACCATCACCGTCTCTTCCGGCACGAAGTACTCTTCTCCGTGCATCTTGTGTTCTTCGATATTCTCAACTCTTACCGGCGAAAATGTATCGAGCCCCACATGAAGCGTTATCTTGGCAAGTTTTACGCCCAAACTCTCGATCTTTTTTAATAGATCATCTGTAAAATGGAGCCCCGCGGTCGGGGCGGCTGCGGAGCCCGACTCCATGGCATATATCGTCTGATATCGTTCTTTGTCTACCGCCCCCACCCCATCCTTAAGGAGGGGAGAATTATCCCTCATCTTCCTTATATACGGCGGCACGGGAGGCAGGCCGACCCTTTCTATCAGCTCCGGATCGTTGAACTCGATGATCAGCTCCTCGCCTTCACGGGCAACGAAAGTTCCAACAAGTTCGTCTCCGAAGAGTATCTTAAGGCCCGGCCTTGCGGTCTTTGTCTGATTGGTAATGCACCTCCATCTCTTTGGTCTATTGTCTATGGTCTGTGGTCTTAATAAAAGTATCTCGAAATAACCGCCGCTCTCCTTTTTACCGATAAGTCTTGCCGGAAATACGCGCGTGTCGTTAACGACCAACACATCTCCGCGTTTTAAAAACGACGGGAGCTCGTGAACAAAAGAATGCTCGAACGTGCCGCATGACCTGTTCACGACCATCATGCGGGACGCGTCCCGGTCTTTCATCGGCTCGGTAGCGATAAGCCCTTCGGGAAATTCATAACTGAAATCGGAAAGTTTCATCTGGCCTTATAACGCTTTGACCTTTTGGGAATTTCGAGCGTGGTCCCGGAATAATAGAACTCAAGTATCTCTTTATAATCCTTTCCGGCCTCGGCCATTCCCTTAGCGCCCCACTGGCACATGCCGACGCCATGCCCAAAACCTCTGCCGGTAAACACGACCTGCCCGAAATCCAACTTTACATCAAAATATGTGCTCTTTAGGTTGTTAAATCCCAATATCTTTCTTAGGTCCTGCGCCTGAATGAAAATGGTATGTTCGCCGGCGCCTATCGTTAGCGATGCCACGCGAACGTTACCGTCCAACCTTTCGGGGGTGATGGATATTATGACATCAACCGGAAAACCGGCCGCTGTCAGTTTGGATGCAAGCTCGCCCTTTGATATCTTATATATCCATCTTGAATGGGGAGACCTGCCACAATAGCCGTCCTTTACCGTGCCAAAGAGATTGTTCTCTCCCCAAACGTGCGAAGCCGATTCGGTAAAGCCTCCGCATGTGGAACTGAAGAATGATTTTATCGGTCGCCCCTTGTGCGTAAGGATCTCGCCGCGAGTTGAATTGACCGTCTCGTCCACCCTTTTGTCATCTACAAAACCAACATAGACCTGGTCCATTATTCCTGATTCAAGGTCATAAACGGAGCCGGAAGCCTTTTTGGCATCGATCTGATATGTGGCATAGGTCCTGGCAACTACCGCCTGCGCCTTTAACGCCTCTATCGGCCAGTCCTTTGGCATCTCGCCCGCAACGAGGCCCACAAGATAATCCTCCAAATGAAGCACGTTCACGGCGGTAAGGGTGCCGTTACCGTTGTCGAAAAAGTCCATCCTTCCCGGATATTTTTTACCCCTGAAAGAGGCAAGTCCGTTCCCGGCAACAGCGGCGGGGTTCTTTTTGATCTCCTGGCGGGTGACATTGTTCGCTATCGCCACCCTTATCTCTTTTACAGGTTCGGCTAGTGCGCTGGGAAGCAAAAAAACTACGGTGATAACGGTAAAAAACAGGCATCTCATTCGTTCATGTAATTTATAGTATTTTAATCTTTGGTTAGTAATACCTTTGTTAAAAAGGCTCTTCTCCAAAGTGAGTGGGTGATTTGAGGGCATTTATA
>PCWZ01000029.1:0-20538 GCA_002796305.1 Deltaproteobacteria bacterium CG11_big_fil_rev_8_21_14_0_20_49_13 | reverse complement strand
TTTCATTTATAAACAGATGATTCACGTCTAATCGCTTCTTCCCGCCATCTTGTCCCGCAAATGACCCGCTCGATATGGAGAAGAGCCGTTAAAAACTATAAGTATTTCTAACTTCTTATTCGCACTGGCATACGAATAAGAAGTTGAAATACTATAGGTGATAGTTCGAGAACTGTCTATCGAAATCATCTAGGGGCACCTCTAAAAACCTCCGTTCATGGTGAGCTTGTCGAACCATGAAAATTGCAACACGTTGATTTATAACGGTTCGTCCTTCGACAGGCTCGGGACGAACGAGCAATTTACGGGTTTTTAGAGGTGCCCCTAGGAGACAAGCGTGGGCCTTTTGAGTTTTCTCACGGCGTCAAGGATTGCAGGGAGGGAGAGTTGCGGATATGCAATGACCCTGTTCCTGCCGGCATCCTTTGCGTCGTAAAGAGCTATGTCGGCATGATCAATAAGGTCATCCAGCTCACGAACATCGTCAGGATAGGAAGCAAGCCCTACGCTTATTGTAACAGGTGTCGATTGGGCGGACTGTGTCTCGGTAAATCTCTGGGATTCGGCCATCTTTCTCAACTTTTCGCCGACCGCCATGGCCCCATTCTTGTCGGTATCGGGAAGGAGCACAATGAACTCTTCGCCTCCGAACCTTGCAACGGTGTCGATCTCACGGATATTACGTTTGAGGATGTTCGAAAGTTCTTTAAGGATCTTGTCGCCGTGCAAGTGTCCGTATGTGTCGTTCAATTTCTTGAAATGATCGGCGTCTATCATCAAAAGCGAGAGGTTTCTGTGAAAGCGTACCGCCCTCTTCCATTCGATCTGAAGCACGGTCTGGAAATGACGGCGGTTATAAAGACCCGTCAGATCATCTTTTATCGAAAGTTCGCGTGCCTTCGAATAAAGCTTGGCGTTCTCGATAGCAAGGGCCACCTGATTCGCAACAAGGTTCAAAAGCCTTATCTCTTCGTCCGAGAACGAATCGACCTTTGGCCTGTGAAAATTTATCACCCCGAAGACGTCTTTCTTGAAGATGAGCGGAGTTGAAAGAAACGAGCCCTGAACTATCTCTTCGCCCTTATAATGAAGAAAGCGCTCTTCTCTTGTTGTGTCGCTTATATAAATGGTCTCGCCGGTCTTTACCGCCTCTCCCGTAACCCCCTCGCCCAGCCTAAAACCCTTGTCAAGCATGTGATCGCTCTCGGCAAAACCATAGGCCGCCCTCACCTGCAAAAACTCACCCGTTTCATCTTTTAAAAGGATGGCGAACTTGTCGAGCTTAAGGCGTTGTTGCAGGACCTCGGTAATGACCCTGAAGAGCTCTTCGGATTCTATCGCAGAGTTGACACCCTGACCTATCTCATAAAGTAGCGAAAGGTCCTTAACAAGCGCTTCGAGCATTTTATTGTTCTCTTTTATAACCTTGCTCTGTTCCGAAAGCTGGGTCTTAAACTTCAGCTCTCGTTGCGCGTAAAGAAGGTCCTGCTCCGCCTGGATCTTTGTGGCGGTGAGGTTCGTTATGTGCGAAAGCATCTGGTTGAAGTTCTTTGAAAGAGATCCGAGCTCGTCGTCGCTTATCTCGGGCGCACGAACAAGAAAATCGCCCTTTTCGGCCCTGCCCATTACGCTTGCAAGTTTGCTCAAGGGTTCATCTAAAAAAAGATGCGTTGCAACGGTGGCAACGCCTGCGACAATAAATATCTGGAACCCCCACAAAACATGTCTGAATGGGACCCCAAGGACAAGGCAACCGGTATCGATCCTTAAAAGAGAAACAAGAACGGTCGAGACAACGAGCATGGAGATATAAACAGCGCCCGTTAGAAGAACTACTTTGATGGGAATAGAAAGTGGCACCGTGCGGTGAAAAATAGATACACCTTCATTTTTCACCGACCTTGGTTTTGCCCTTTTCTTTTTTGAGACACCCTTTTTCACACGAGTTCTTACCTCTGGTATACTTATCGGCTATCTTTAGAAAATGTTGCTATCTTTTTTTGAAGCTCTAACACATTGATATTATTATCTAATAATGTGAGGACGCCTGTGTTCTAAGAGGGCTGGGTTTTCGGCGGGTTTATTTCTTGATTCAAGTTCGGCCGGTATCGGCATTTTGTGGCAGTGCAAGAACATCAAAAGAGACTCCTTCTCTATCCTCCTATGGCCGCCTGGCGTGCGATAGCTCTTAACAAAACCCTTCTTGGCCCAGTCTATTACCGTTGTCTGGTGAATGTGCAAAAGGCCCGCTACTTCCCCTGTGGTGAAAACTTGCTTTTGGTCCATATCTCCATCCCCCTTAGGCTGTCGATAAATTCATCATAACTTTCCTATATAATCTAGCTTTTGTATAAAAAAGTCAAGACAATTCAATGATATTTTATGAATCCAATTCCTCCCTGCACCTCTCGGTGCAGGGCTCCATTGTCGGGGCGAGAGGATTTGAACCTCCGACATCGTGGACCCGAACCACGCGCTCTAGCCAGGCTGAGCCACGCCCCGTTACAAATCGGTTGCAGACCTACACGTTTTTTCTAAAAATTCAAGAAAAACTTATTTTGGGCTCTTCGCGGATTTGAGCTGGTCTTTTGCGGGACAAAATGGCGGGAATCAGCAATTATAGTATTTTAACCTTTGGTAGTAATACCCTTGTTAAAAACTATGAGTATTTCTAACTTCTTATTCGCACTGGCATACGAATAAGAAGTTGAAATACTATAGACGTGAATCCTCTGTTTATAAACTGAAGAAGAAAGTTGTTTTCAAGTGCGACAAGTAGTTATCCACGCGCGCACACCAGCCCGTAAGGGGCTGGTGTGCGTGTGGGCGGGTAACTACTTCTTGAGTATGGCGCAAAAAGTTACCCAAGAATGTTATGAGCCACTCAGCATAAATGTCTCGCAAAAGACCCGCTCGAATCCGCGAAGAGCCTTATTTTGAATAGTTGGCGCTCGCGGTGGGAGATTCCCAGAAGGTCGCGCTCTTAACGGGGAGTCCGTTCATAGATGCGACATTAAATATGGTCCGCGCCATATTTTCAGCTGTTGGGTTCGAATCGAGTACAAAGATCTTTTCGCCGGCGTCATTCAGGATATTAACAAGCGGATCTTCTTTATTCAGAAGCATCCTGTGGTCGATGTTCTCATCTATCCATTTTCCCATGATACTTTTTAGCGTATCAAAGTTCTTGAGCATCCCCAAATCGTCGAGCTTTTCCGATTCTAGGGTTATATCAACGCTACCCGTATGCCCGTGAATGTGTCCGCATTTTCCAGGATCCTTATAAAGCCTGTGTCCATAGCAGAATGAGAACGACTTCGTAATTTGAAATATGGGATTTGTTTGGTTATTGGATCTTGGACATTGCGATTTCATATATATCTTCCTCCGTCTATATAAACAGCCTGACCCGTCATGCTGTCGTTTCGCGCCAGAAAAAGTATCGCATCGGCCACGTCGTTCGCGCTAACAGATTTATTAAGCAATGATGCTGCCACGGCCCTCTCGTCGGAGCTTTTTATTTTGAGCTCCGAGCTCCGAACTCCGAACTCTATAACCCCCGGACACACACAATTCACAAGCACATTCGGCGCAAGCGCTTTGGCATAGCCCTTTGTCATTGCAATAACTCCCGCCTTGGTTATCCCGTAGGCCAAAAATTTTGCCGATGGCGACTGGCCGTAGGTATCGGCAATGAGTATAATTTTGCCATTTTTTGATCTTTTAAGATATGGGGTAGCCGCATCTACTAAAAAATATGGCGCCTTTAGATTTATATCGAACAGCTCCTGCCACTTCTTTTGCGGAACATCAAAAACTCCTGCGCAATCTATGAGAACGTCTATTCCGCCTAAAAACTTTGCAGAAGATCTAATGGCCTTCTTGATATTACTTAACTTCGCAAGATCGACCTTTGTCGCGTGGGCCTTGCCGCCCATTTTTTCGATCTCAGCTACCAATTCTGCGGCCGCTATCTTTGATCTATTATAATAGATCGAGAGCATGGCGCCTTCTTTTGCGAGAGAAAGCGTAACAAGACGCCCCAATCTTCCGGCACCACCCGCAACGACAACCCTTTTCCCTTGAAGTTTCATTAGCCTATTAAATCGACCACAGGGCACCAAAATTTGCAACATAAAGTATTTGCGACAAGTATTTTGCGACAAAACCCCATTTTAGCGGGTATATAAACACCCGCCAAATAGAAAAACACCCACCCCCCCCAAAAACGACACATTTATTTTCGTCATCAAATTAGCCCGTTACAACGATCAAGGTTGGCACGTTAAATGCTACTCTAGAAGGGTAACTGCTCTTTCAAATTAAGAATAGAAATGTTTTTACATTTTTTTTGATACGTGATAGTATTCCAGAATAAAAGAAAGGAGGATTGGGCGCATAACGAGTTAGGGTAAACGTAGCATACAATAACATTATTATCAAAGGCCTCATCTGATGAGGCAAGGGGGTTATTATGAAGATAAAGAAACTAGTAGGAATGACGGCCGCGATCGCCATGGTGGCGTTCTTTGCCTCGTGCGGCGGAGGAAGTTCCTCTGGCAGTCCGACCTCTCCCGGCGACACCGCAAGCGTGAAAGCTCTCTCGGATATCCCCACGCTCGATCTCTCGAGCTATGATTCATCGAACAGCGGGAGCGCCAATCTTGCCAAGCTACCAAAGGCGAACATTGCTAAGACCTTCGGCGAAGGCATGAGAAAGGAAGGCGGTTCATCGCGCGCCGGTTGCGAGGCCAACATGCACAAGAACGAGATATTCCGCATGAGCCAGCAGGTACAGCTTGACCGTTGCTATCCAAAGGCAATGGAAGCCGCGGGGCTCATTACTATTCCAACCGGAAGCTATGCCTACTACCAGATAAAGAAACCCCAGGAAACAGAAGAAGACAGGGGCAAGATGTGCGAAGGTGTCACGCGTGAAGAAGAAAAGGCAAAATGCATGGAGGGTGGTGAAGGCCCGGGCAATGGCGGAATGAAGATAAGGATAGGAAATATCGATAGCGAACTTCAGATCGATATGTGCGAAGGGGCAGAAGGCTCGGAATCGCTCGTCCATGAGGCTACATACGGAGCCAGCGGATCTGTCTACACAGCTGGAGTAGTCCGCATTGGCGCATGGGGCGGACATGAGGAAAAGGGGAAATTCTTGGTGAGTCTTGACCTCGGAACAACAGGAACGGTAGTGGATGAGGTGCCTACTCTTGGAAGCGACAGCACGCTTGGGGCCGAAGGATGGATGAGCGGCGGATTCGGAAGCGGCCACATTGATTTCGAATATGTCGGTACAGATTCGAGCAATAAAATAATCGGGGCCTTTGGCGGAGAGTTCTCAGACCCTTTCACGAACACGTCCTCTATTTTTGACGGAAAGACATATGCCCACTTCAATAAGGACGCGGGATGCGCAAAATTCAGCTTCAGCGGAAAGATGCCTGGAATGCGCGTCACCAATATGATACCGTATGATATTCCTACCGCAAATAAGGCGGATTTCTTGACAAGACTAAGCGTGGAACTTGGGATCGACATCACAGCGGCCAATATGAACGACATCGTGCTATGCCCAAACCCGCTGTTTGATCCAGAATCGCCAAGCAATACCGTCAAACCGATGGTGTTAGGAGAAGCGGGCGGCTCATGCGGACAAATGGAAAATGTAGGCGTTGAATGCTTCGCGATTTCCAACGTGGCCAGCACTGGCGATTTCAGTGATACCACGTATTCGCAGTTCTTCACAAGAATCGCCTCAACAGGCGCTGCATATTATGACGAGGTGAGCGCTTACGATGTTGCCAGTATCAGTAAAGACACAGGCTCGATAGCATTCTCGAGAAACTGGGATTGCGCGGGAACGTTCTCGGAGATCAATTTTCAGAATATGACCGAGTCCCAGATGGCAACAGCTGAAACGCAGATGATGAAGTGTCAGGCGATCGAACAGAAGGCTCGCAATAATGAGGGGATGGGCGGATACAACTGCGGCGAGCAGGAACAGAGCAATGGCATGGATGAAATGGCAAATGACGGCGGCGGAGCAGAGGCCTTTGGCGTGTTCGGTGGAAAACTGAGTCTCTCAACGAATGACTGTCCTGACCCATGGCCGATCCCGGACAACGTGTTCATTGCGCCTGCGAATCCAGTAGAAAAAAAGTATTGCTTACCGAAAGAGGGCACATGCGAGGAGTTTACGATTCCAGCTGACCCAACCGGTTTTTTTGACGTTAATCTGGAATGGGGAGAAGGTCTAACGATCAATCAAATGCTGTATAACGACGACGCGGCCCCAGCTACCGCACAGATCAACTGGAAATACAATGAAGACGGCCCCTGCGCAGCGAACTATAACATGGAACAACCCGACTTCCAGCGCGAGGGGGGCGGCTTTGATGGCGAAGGAGGAGATGACCAGCAATACATGCCAGAGGCATGTAAAGATAAGGGGTTGACAGACCCAGCGGCATGCCAGCAACTCTGCCAACAGCCAAGCAATCCATGCAACTTCCAGGGCCCGCCACAATGAGGTGTTTTCTGAACCGGAACTTGACCCCGCCGCGTAAAACCGGCGGGGTTTTTATTGCTTCAAGGATCCGATGAATTCAAGTTCGCGAAAGACCTCATCGTCTTTAAGACCGGACTTTGAGACCTCTTCCAAAAGCGGCCTCGCTTTTTCATATTCAGCGGCGCCAAAATAGGCAAAGGCCAGCTTTTTCTTCAGATCGATATTATCAGGCATCTGTTCCAGCATCTTCTTGTACGTTGCAATGAGCGGCGCGTACATCTTTCCCCTCAGACGCTCCTCTCCTATCTTCTTCAGCTCACTCCCGATCTCCTGGGAGGTCATCGAGCCCAAGCTCTTTGCACCCCCCTTTGCCTTGTTGAAATTTATGACAAAGAGAATGGTCCCGGCGACCAGAACGATCACCGCAAAAGGGATAAAAATAAAAATCGCTTTCTTTTTCATGTCGTTATTAATATCAAATACTCATTAAAAATCAAGCTGTTATATTGAACGTACAATATATATCCATAATATGTATAAAAATTCACTTGTGCCTAAGCTTCCAAAAAGATATAATTACCCCAAGAAAAATCGAGAGAAGGAAAATGGCGCAAAAATTCATATCGCAACAAGAGGGATCGGAAGCTCTTTAATGGCCCGTGACATTACTCACGGGTTTTTTGTGTAAGGGCCGTTAGCATTTTCGAGGGAGGGGAGTATGGCAACATCAATTGCCGGAATACCCTCGGCGCCATTATTAGCTGAATTGTGCATTGCGGCAGAGCCTCCTTTTGAGGACGTTTCAAAATCCTCATCATTCAATGACGAAGACAAAATTTGTTTTCAAGCCGACGCTGAGATGCTTGGCATTGTAAATATCATGCTTGGAGGTCTTAAATGGCTTGGAAGACATCTGGGCGGAAAGCTGGGAGAAAGGCTCGCCCAGCCGCTGGTCAGGCAGATCAAGAGATTGATCCCAAAGCCCCCCACTCCAAAAGAAACGCTTGTTTACGAGACGCTATATGATGCCCGCTCTTTTTCCAACGGCGTGGCAAGACTCCTTGGCGAATGGCCCGACATGAAACCGACGGAAGCCATCAAACATTCATTCGATCTGCTTTTCAGGTTCGACCCACATCATCCCTTAGCGAAAATAAATCCGGACCCATTCATAATAACCGCCCATGATATAAACATCATTGCAGAGAGGTACGGCATCTCCCCCATGCAGGCCTATTCGATCGCAAGACTTTCGGCAGAGGAGCATGGGTTCGGACAACGCGGTGAATGGAGCCTGATATTCGCAGCGATAGCCGAGGCAAAGATGGCAGAAGGGCCGGCAACCATCGACCCTTCCGTTACAGAATCACAACAACCGTTCCTTAAAGAGATGCGACACGATAGAATAATGATCGAGCTGGACGCAATAAAAGATGTGCTAAAAGAATTGAGCTCTGCCCTCAAGGCTACTTCTACATCTAAATCCACGGTGCCGAACGTTAAGCTAAATCAGTTCGATATCAACATAAGCAAAGAGGTGATGGGTAAACCAATGGGCAGGTTCACCATCTCCAAACTAATGGACGACCTTGCGGAAAAGATAGCTTCCGGCTCAAAACTTACAAAAACAGAAGAAGAATTCATTGTAAGACTCGTTGAAAAAAATCCCGTCGTACAAAAGATAATTGACGCCAGAACGAATCATGCCGACATCGCCCTTAGAGGCACCAATCTGGCCCTCAAAATGACGGAGCAGGCTCAACTTGGAGAATATCCGTGGTTCCTAAGGATACTTAAAGAGGTTGCGGGTCGGGAGGGCCCTATGAGGGTCGGAATAATCGTTCAAAATGAAGCGGGAAAAGAAACAGCACGTTTTGAATTCAATCAGAACGAGCCTAGAATAGGCAGAGGCCCAAAGACATCTCTCTATGTGGAAGGAGAGCCTCATCCTGTAAGCCCTCTTTCGTTCGAAAAGGGAAATGTGTTTGTCGTAAAGGGGAACGCTGAAACGATAGAGGACGCCGTTATGATAACGGATGGAAGGAGTAGGAGCTTTTTTATATCAAAGTCCGATACAGAGAGATACCGCAGACTTGCAACGGAGGTTACAAACAATCGATCACTTGCGAAAAGCGAAGTGGGAAGAGCTTACTTAAGGTTCTTTAACAGACTGCAGGCAATTCGGGCCTTCGTTCACAAAGAAAGTTTTCAGATCGAATCAGGATCGCCTTCCGAAAAGATATCACGCCTAGCGACCAAGTTGGCGAGACAACAATGGAGCGTCAAATTGGAACAGACGATCGACTGGCTGCTAAGGGAAACGTCGTCGAAGATGTCCGTAACAGGTCCGGAGAACACCGGTGAAGCGGAAGCGAACGTTCTTAATGACCACATCACAAGGATAAGAAAGGCGTTCATAGAACATTTTAAGAGCGAATTCAGGGGGGAATTCAAGAAATCGCTCAGGAATATGGAAATGGCTATAATTGCAGGAGACCCTGTAGCACGAAACGCGGCGGTCGCGGAGATAAAGGCGTTAATGGCACAACAACTTGGTGAGGTGAGAGAGGCAAATCTTTTGGCGCTTGACCTATACGAAGAGGTCGCTGCATGGCGCGAGGTGGACAATCTGAAACGCTATATAAATAAGGAGCCGCCTGAAAGGCTCAGGAATGTGGTGGTTGCGCGTGGTGTAAATAAGAGCATTGATCCAACTCTGAGTAAAGCACGAGAATATGCCACGCTTGGTTCAACCGACAGGGCGTTCCTTGAATATGACAGACTCGTGGTCGATGACAGAACGCCGGTCTCCGATAAGATAATAGCCCAGGCTGAAAAGGCGCGCCTATCTGTTGAAAAACTCCAGTTCCAGCGGGCAAAGCGCGCGGTCGATTGGATAGACTGGATGAAAGCGATAGGAAAAGACGTTCCGCCGGAGGCGGCCGTCATTCTGGAAAATCTTCCGCCTTTGAACGGAGGCTCAAAAGTGGTTGTTCGCTCGAAGGAAAAAGCTCAGCCAAGAACCGGCGAGTCCGCGACACGACCTGCAACTCCGGAAGATGCTATTGAAATATACGATCCTAACCTATTTAAACCCGCCATAGCTAAAAATTTCATAAGAAATATACATAAATTCTCTGTTGAAATAGGCGGACCGACTATCTTTGGAGCGTTAACGTTCCTTTGCGCAAGGGATGTTGTGGGGGCGTTGTTCGGAAAACCCGATTCTCATCTTGAAGCGGTAGCCCAAGGCTATTCTACGATCGCGACCGCTGTTGTTATCGAAAAAACTCTTCAGGTGGCCGCAGAAAAGATATTCAAGGGATATTCCGCGGCGGCCGGAGCAATGGGGCTTAAGAGCTTCTTCGGAGGCCTCGGCGCATCAGCTTTTATATATAAAGGAATAGAAGGAACAGCCACAAATCTCGGGATGTCCGAAAAGGCGGCTGAAATCACAGGACTCGTTGGAACGGGCGTTGTCTACGGCGCATGGAAACCGGCCGCACAGCGGCTTCTTGCGCCCGAAATCGCAACAAGGTTCATTGCCAACACAGAAAACCTTTTGAGCAAGGGCGGTCTTGTTTATCTTATTGCCGATGCCGCCCCCACCCTTGCAGAGGCAGTATATAATCAGTTCGACGAGCCGGCATCAGTAGGCGCAAGAGAGGAATGGTACTCTGCAATGAAGAAATATCGCAACGACAGGGCTATATTAGGTGATGCTGACGATGTAGCGTGGTACGATAGGATAGGAAATTCGCTGTTCAATACCGTGGACATCTTCGTCCCCGCCGCATGGCACAAGTTCGTCGATCCCGTATTCGATGAAAATGTCATGAGATGGCAGATACAGTGCGAATGGAAACTTAAGAACGGTTATCCCTGTGGGTAATATCATCCTGAGCGAAACGCGAAAAATCCAGTAAAACAAATTAACAGCACGGGATTCTTCGCCTTCGGCTCAGAATGACACTTTTTTAGAAGCTGTAGACAAGATTGGTAAAGATAATGTTCGCCTGCGAAGGTCCGCTCCCCTTGTATGTGGTCCTCATATGGTCGTATTCAAGACCGACATGGAAAGGTTTGATCGGGAAGACCCGGAAATTTGCGAATGCCACATGGTTCCTGTCGACGTTCCCTGTAGCGACCTTGGACGACTTCATGTCATCGATACCGTAGCCTACGGCTGTGTCAAACTTGTCCCACCACTGCGAGGCTATTTGACCCCATATGCCGAGGTCGCGACCGCCCCAGCTATTGCCTGTAGAATTGACGTAGCTTAAGAATATACCCATGTCCTGGCCGTATTGCACTTCTGATGTGAACTTGAAATATTTATGGAAAGGAATGTGAAGGCTGCCTGCAACGCCCGTCATTTTCTTATATCCGCCGTTTATGGTGTTCGTCCCCATAATACCGGATGCTGCAAGGACGAGGTCACCATATTTCATCTTGCGGTTATACTGTGCCAGTGCTTCACCCAAGGGGATGCCGCTCGATATACCGCTGTTCGTAAGATCATCTGTGTTAGAGGGGAGGTCGGCGCTTACTGCGGTCTTTACGCTGTTAACATCGTCTATGATAAAATTATAGGTGAACCTTACCTGAGGGCGGCGGAAACCCATGTTCCCCTGGAACCACAGGTTACCTCCAAGGCTCAAAGACGTTGTGTTGAGCGGTGAAAAAAGGTCCCATGTCTGTCCAAAGAGAAGCGACCAGTTGTCGCTTGATGCAAGCTCTCCGTAAAGGTGCCTGATCCTTGGAATAGGAGATGTACCATATGACGTTTGATTCAACACATTGACGAAATCAAGCTCGAAAAGACCCTTCATGGTAAGCTTATTGGAGATTTTAGAACCGGTCCAGTTAAGACCTATACGGCTGTTCTGAGGGGTAGCACTGAACCAAGTATGGCGTCCGCCGTTCGCTACGTCCTTATTTATAACCCTTGACTGGGCGGCGACCGAATTAAGCCCGCCGTACAACTGAGTACGCGCAGTGCCAAGGAACATCTGTGCGGCAACGAACCCGTAGAGATCGACCGGGAATTTAGAACCTACGGCCGCCTTCTTTGATGGGTCTTGATTCTGTTTTTTGAGCTCGTCTATCTGGCTCT
This sequence comes from Deltaproteobacteria bacterium CG11_big_fil_rev_8_21_14_0_20_49_13, assembly GCA_002796305.1. Taxonomy (NCBI): domain Bacteria; class Deltaproteobacteria; species Deltaproteobacteria bacterium CG11_big_fil_rev_8_21_14_0_20_49_13. Next base: position 8,905 of record PCWZ01000029.1, on the reverse strand, counting down.
GAAGGTCGTCTATCTTGTCATTTAAGCTTCCTGCGAATATCTTTCCCGTCGGGATCGACAATAAAGCTGCTGCTAGAATGAGAAGAACTATCTTTTTCATTTTGGGGCTCCTTTTATTTTTTTGAGCCCCTAACAGTTAAGAGGTTCTCAATCAAGTAAAAATTTGGCCTCTTCCTCTGCACCCTTATATTTTCTTTCGGAAACGGCCTTAAAATATGGCTCTTTCCCCATTTTTGCCATCCATTCGCGCCTGATCTTTATTTTTTCCCTTTCCGATAATTTCGTTCGATACTTACTAAGCTCTTCGACTGAAAGATGTGAAAGCACATATGACGAGTGAATGAAAAGCGCCGCGCCGCCGATATGACCGAAACCAAGACTTGTAATAATGACCGACCTTATTGCGCTATCTCCAAGCTCTATCGTTTCGTCGGTAAATGAAAGAGTGTTAAATCTTTTCATCTTGTTGTCCACGTCTTCAAGATTTCTGTTGCCAGGGACAGTTCCTGAACTAAGCATCTGCACCGCGGCGTTAGCGGCCCAAGCCCCTGAGCCACCTTTACTGTGACCCAAAAGCGATTTTTGTGAATGGACGATGAGCGGGTTCCCCTCGCGCCTCCCGAGCTTTTTCTGTATCAGATGATGAAGCTCGCTCTCATTGGGATCGTTGGCGCCTGTCGAAGTATCGTGTTTTGAAACAACGGTGATATCATCTGCTGTCATTCCAAACCTTGAAAGCGCTTTTCCAAGCGGAGAATCGTTTCCGCCCCTTGCTATTGAAAGAAGGCCGAGCCCCGGTGCGGGAATCGACGTATTATAACCGTCTGAATGTGTGGCGGTGAATCCAAGTACCGCATAGATAGGAAGACCCATCGACACCGCTTTTTCGAGCGTCGTTACCAGCATCGTTCCGCCGCCTTGCGCCTCTATAAACCCGCCCCTTCTTGAATCGTTAGGACGGCTCATCTTTTTGATATCTATCCCCTTTGCAAGCATCTCGTCGGTTGAGGCCGTTGCCGCCATGTCGGCAAAACCTATCATCCCTTCGGGGTTTAGGTCGTCGAACCCTCCGGCAACCACAAGGTCCGCCCTGCCCGAAGTGATAAGGTCAAATGCCGCCGAAAGAGAAACCACCGCCGTCGCACATGCGGCAACGGGATTTATTGAGGGGCCGTATCCGCCGGTGAAGCTCTGGGTTATCCATGCCGGTATCGTGCTTATAAGCGTCTCCTGAAGAACATCGCCCTTGCGTTCCTTATCCTCTTTCCAGTCGTGATAGAGCCGATTCAGCGCCGTCATTCCGCCCATTCCGGACCCTTGAGTATTGCCTATCTTTGAAGGATGGATCTCTTTTGAGAGTTCATCGGGCGTTAACCCTGCCGAAAGAAAGGCTTCAGATGAAGCAACGAAATTAAAGAGTGAAAGCCTGTCGATCTGATAGGCAAGATCCTTGGAAACGCCGAACCTTGAGGCGTCAAAGCCGGTCGGTATCTGACCGGCAACATATCGGGAATGGGAGATGACCCTGGGTAGCTTGATCGTTGAACCTTTTTTTGCCTTTATAAAATATTTTTGGGTCAATTTATCCTGCGTAAGTTCTAGGTTCTCGCTATTAAGATATGATGCCGCCGCCGCCTTCGATTCCAGCGGAAACAGAAGGTCGTCCTCAAGGATGATATCGGAGTATACAGTCAAAGCCTTAGGATCAAAGCCGGCCGCATCTTTTTCGACCGTTCTTATCCCAGTGTGATCCAAGATATGTGCGCCGTATCTTTCAATGACCTCTGATTCTGCTACCGCCTCTTCTGTCTTTGAGTCTACCCAGCCGACATATTTATCGGTATTTGAATATTGAATGAGCCCCATGAACCACGCAAGCTCGAACGCAGAGGTTACGGTAAGTTGACCGTGCGTCTCGAACTCAAATCGCGAGCGCGCGTTGCCGTAGGGTGAGACCTCGCCGAAACCGATGATGACCGGAATTCGTGACCGGTCGTCGGCGCTCGTCAAGGGTTTGGAGTCTAGTGGTTGGGGTTTGGAAAAGGCGTAGATATTTGGATCCGATTTCTTTGGCCCTTCTGAAGCGGCAACCCATCGACTCCGCTCGGGGCATGCTTTTGAACCACCCCTCGACTCCGCTCGGGGCATGCCTTTCACCTCTTTTATTATCTTTCCCAGCCCCTCGACCCTACCTATCCCTCCCGAAAGATCAAAGATGCCTTGCGGCTTGTCTAAAAGTGAAACTATCAGATCGGACATCTCGCATTGGGTATAGGTCTTAACATCGAATCTCTTTTCAAGTTCATCCGCCACAACATCGTTGGCCCTCATGAGTCCGGTCCCCCTTGTCCATCCAATGCGCGCACCGATGAACTTTATATATTTTCCAAGGGTATCATATTCCGAGGTCGATTTATTGATAAGCGCTTCCAGTGCAAGCTTTGTCTCGGCGTAGAATCCGTCGCCGCCGATCTCACCATGATTGGGAGAGAGAGGTAGAACGCACGTACAGCTAAGATTGGTCTCCCTTGCCGCGCGAGCCGTTTCTCCCGCAAACCAAACGACCCCCTGCAAAAGTACGCGAAGCGTAGTGGACGACTCGCCGCCCAAAGAATCCGCAGTATAACCCAGCTCTTTAACCGCACCGAAAGGTATTAGATAGTCGGGAATATTGAATCTTGAAACGGTCCACTTGATCAACTCCTCGATATCACGCCTTGAACCCTGATTTGCCGGTAGAAGATAAAGCTCGCTTCCGTTCGAACAGGACGACTGATAGAGCTTTTTGAAGAACTCGACCCTCTCGCCACTATATGTGGATGTCGCAACAACGACCCTCGCCCCTTCTTCAAGGAACTTCTTGACTATCTCGCTGGCAATAGAATTAGGGCCGGCGCCTGTGACAAGCGCGATCTTTCCTGCAAATCTTCCTTTTTTCCCCAGACCCTCTTTTATGGCCTCCGCAATATCATCTAATTTATAGAACTCGGCCGTCTTCAAAAGTTCTTCGCTCGCATTCCTTTCAAATATCCGGCTTCCATCTTCCTGCTTCCCTCCTCCTGCTTCTTCATAGTACAATTTCACCATCTCTTTTTTCGCCCACGCCCAGTTGGACCTGAAACTCACGATTTTCTTTTCGTTAAATATGGGCTCGATGACCTTCTCAAACCTCGTCCCAAGTTCTTTCCTTAAAAGCGTAAGAGTTTCCTTGTCGTTATCTTCCGGTTCGCTGATCTTTTCATGAAAACTTGAGCCGGAGATCTTAGCGAACTCCCTTGCAACGCCTGAGAATTTAGCTTCGAGCTCTTTTATCGCCCTTGGGTCCACGCCACCGCCGGAGACCGCGGTCGCCTCTTTCTTGGCAAAGCTGACACCTGCCGACCTTTCATATTCGGCTAGGGCCTTATCTATCCACTTATTGGCATCGTCTTGCGATGAGAGCCTCGTCCTTATACCTATCGGAGAAAGTCCGCCAGCCCTCACCGAATCGCCTTCTCTTGAAAGAAGCGCAATGGTCTTGAGTATGTCGGAAGCATGGCCGTTCGTTATTCCCCATTCGCCTTGCAGATATTCAGCTATCTTCCCCTTTGTAAGGGCGAGCTTATCCTTTAATATATTATCTATGCTCGCGCTCAAATAGGGGCCCATTGAATCGTATTTTGTCCTTTTGACGATAGTCTGTGAAAGGATCGTTAGCGGCTGATTATGCGCATCATCTAGCGGTGCCACTTGAAACTCGTTGCCGATATCTGCAAGGATTTCGTTTCGCCTTGCGGAATTGCCGCCGCAGAGCTTTTCGATGGTGTCGGAATCTCCTATCTCATCCGCCCTCATTCGAAGTTTGAGCGCCAGGATCGTCTTAAGTGAATTAAATGCAGTATCCATAAAATTAGCTCCTTAATATTTCGCCGACATGCACGGCCTTGACGCTTGTCCCAGCGCCTTTTTTCAAAAGCGTTCTCTGCATCATGCCTGTGAGAACGGGTTTTGGCCCGATCTCTATGACGTTATCATGACCTAAAAGACGCTCCTGCGTCTTTATCCATTGAACGGGAGATGCAAATTGGTAGGCAAGGAGCTCGATCAGAATAGTGCGTAAGCATGCCCCGAGCGGAGTCGAGGGGTGCGTGGGCGTGCTCCGACGAGCAGACTCATCCAAAATGCCCTTTAGAATCGGGCTTTCGGTCAACCGGTGCATCCTTTTTACGTAATCAACCGTTGTTTGAAATGGTTCGGCGTTAAGATTCGGGATATAGCGGTCCTTAAGGAGTGACGGTTCGATCTCCTTTGGTATCATTCTTTCCAGTGTCTCCCTAAATGCATCTACTCCGCTCCTAAGGACGGTCGAATGGAACGGGACGTCTATCCCTTCTAAAAGTATCAGGCTTGCTTTGGTTGATCTGTGGTGAGCTTCCTTCTCTTTCAGGAACTGTGTCAGTTTTTTCAAGAGGCGCTTTTCTCCCGTCACTGAATATTGTTCGTGCTCAATATTATAGTTCACCACCTCAAGAGAGCCGCCGTTCTTCTTTGCGATGTCGTTAACAAGCCCCTCTAGTTCTGCATGCCCCATCTTGACGATATTTGGCCGCACAACGCACATACCGTACGGAGAGACCCCGTTCTCATCACGCGGCACAAAGTTCTGCATGGTAAGACCGCGCTGATAGACCGTTTTTATCACCTCTTTTAAGGGTATTATGCCGGATGACGACAGCGCGGCATATTCGCCTAGCGAATGTCCGCAAAATACCGCCTGTTCGTCATACGCCCCCATTTCTTTGAGCTCCGCAACCTGCGCCATCGCAAGGGTTGTAAGTGCGACCTGGGTGAACTGAGTAAGATTGAGCACACCTTTAGGATGAAAGACCTTTTCCCTGCCAACGAACATCTCTTTCGGATTCTCTCTGACTATCTTTAGAATAGAAAAACCGAGTTCTCCCTTGCAAAGTCTATCTGCCCGCTCCCATATATCCCTTGCGGCAGGTGAACTCTCGTATCCATCCATGCCCATACCCTTCTCCTGCGAACCCTGACCAGTGAAGATATATGCCGTTTTGCCGCCCCTTACATATGCCTTCCCGTTCAGCACCGTTATGCCTTCCTTGTTCTTGAGCGATACGGTCACTATCTTTCCCCCTTTTATATTCCCGACATGCTCCGATGTTACGCTCAGTTCTTCCGAAGGGTAAAGAGGGGCCTCAAAGCTTGACTCCCACATGGTGACAAGCGAAGGGTCTTTGGGTGTTAAATGATAACAGAGCTTTGAGAGCGCCGCGGCGGACGTCCACATCCCGTGAACGATCTTTCCCTTAAAGCCCGCCCGAACGGCCACGATGTCATCTAAATGTATCGGATTTTTATCGCCCGAGCTCTCTGCGTAGATCCCTGTATCGTTTATTCCCTTTATCTTATCTTCGAACAGGACTTTAGGGTTTGAAAGTTTTTTCTCTTCGTTACCGTGGTGCGAATCTGCCGTACCTGACATGGCATTCATCGACCTTATAAAGAACCTGTTCTCCATCTTGAGCGAAACATCTTTGCCTAAAATATCGCTTTCAACCGAAAGAACGGCACCGTCGCCGCTCTTATTAATAGCCTTAAGAAAGGAGCTCGCCGTGAGAGCATCTCCCTCGGAAATATACGATGAACCTTCTCTATTATTCTCTACCCTGAAGCTTAGTTGTACAAGTTTTGAGAGGAGCTCTTTGTCCACATTTTTAAGGATGACGGAAAGAACGGTCTCCCATGCAAAGACGAATGACATGGTAAGCGGGGCCTTGAGACTGTTATCTAAGCCCAGGATGAATGGCTTGCCCTTCTCCCCAATAGATGCGTTATATTTTTTGATAGCGCTTTTGGTTACCGAGACCTCCACCGTTTCTTTTTGGGTATCACCCCAGACCTTTTCATACAGAGCTGATACATCATGTTCGGGTCTGCCGGCGGTTACGTGATATTTTTTGCCGCAGAGCTCTTTTAAGATATCTGCAACCGGCCTATCTATATCTTTTATTGCCCCAACAGAGACCGGGCCAGGCATTATGAAGACCTCGTCCGCCGAGAACCTCGGGTCGTGCGACTGCCACAGCGAATCGCTCTTGAACCATTTCTTCACGTTCTCATCTATCACAGGAACGAAATTCACGGGCTTTCCGGGGAGTTTGCAGAGCCACAAGAAATAATCGCAGTCTTCCGGATGAAGAAGAGAATCAAACCCTTTTTTGACGGACCCAAACCTTTCACTTACCCTTTGCGCGAACTTTCTTGCTCGATCCCTGAAAGAGATGTCGTACCATGGGCCAAAGCGGGGTATGTGCGGGGCGATATTTCCCGGCGCCATGAGGGATATCATACGATTTATCACCTCGCCATATGTCATCTTCTCGATATCACCGAAGAATGGCTTTGAGGTTTGCTTAAGCGCTTCTATTATCGTTGCCTTGGAGACGGACGGTTCTTCCAAAAGCCTTGCCGCCTTTGCGGCGCTATTCTCGACATAATATATGTCGGCGCCAAGCGACGACTCGCCGGACGTCATCCCGCTTTTCACCTCGTGTTTCTTTAACCAGTCGCTCGTTCCTTCAAGTCTCTTTAAAAATTCTTTAACGTCGTTATTTGTCCTTGCCTCTTTTGAGGCCATGAGAACGGTCCCCACAAATATGGCATCCACGGGCATTTGCGGAATGTCATCAATGCCGTGCCAAACACCTTCGAACCATTTTAACGCCTCTTCTTTGGAAGATATTCCGCCGCCAACCGCAAGAAGGATGTTTTCCCTTCTTCTTATCCTCTCATAGTTCTTAAGGACCAGGGGTTTTAGCTCTTCCCACGAATGATGGCCCCCTGCTTTTCCGCCTTCTATCTGGATGATCACCGTCATCCTCGCGGAAGAAGCGGGAATCTCGGGGGCATGACCCAGGTCCCCGCTTTTGCGGGGGCGACACGCTACCGCATCCGCAATATCAAGGACCTTCTCTATCTGTTCGCTGGTACCCACCTTAAAAGAGTTGCACCATATCCCCGCCTTATTGAATGTTTCGATCATCTTTACGGCATCGTCCTTTTCCGGGACCCCTGCCGATATGGTCACGCCGATTATGGGATATCCTTCCATTTTTAACTTTGGTATCAGATCGGAATGAAGCTTCCAAAGATACGGGTCTAAAAAGAGCGTGTTTATTATTATCCCTCTCCCCTTTTCCAGCTTCCCCTTTATTTCGTTCAGGCGTTCTCTGAATATGCTTTCTGTGACCTGTCCGCCTCCAGCAAGTTCCACGATAAAACCGGCATTTGCGGCCGCGATCGTGAGATCAGGCTCCATCGTGGTTGGCGTCATGCCTCCGCCGAACACCGGATTATATCCGGTAAATTTAACGAACTTCGCAGGGCCGTATTCCCTCCATGGTCTTTGAATAGAGACGTCCTTTTCATCGGCTGAGATGAACTTGGGATATGTGATAATATTCGAGCCAAAACCTTTGATATTAAGCTCCGTAAGTTTTGCGGAGGCCTCTCCCGGGCCAAAATCTATCACCTGCGAAGGGAGATCGTTCGAGACGAAATTCTTCGTAACCTTCACCCAGTCAACAGAAGTTAAGAACATCATTTGAAGGAGTTCTTCTATAATGTTGCCCGAGCTCCTAAGATCCTTGCCAGTAGCCGTTGAGTAGACCGGTACCATTAGCGAAAAAGGCTTGATCTCGATCTTAAGGCGCTCCATGTCTTTTCTGAAAAGCCGAAGGCCTTCTTTCATATAAGGGGAATGGAACGGGGCGCTCGCCTCAATGAACTCAAACCTCGTATTTTTGTCTTTGGATGATCTTTGGGCCAAAGAAAAAAGCTTTTCGGGTTCACCTGAAACAACCGACCTATTATAGGCGTTCTTTAATGATAGGAATATGCCGTCGTCTTTCTTTAGATCTTTAACGCCGACCATCGAAGCCATGGCGGAAGGATGGCCAAAACCCGCCTCAATGGACATTGCTATCATCTCTTTTGGCAGAGAATATTCGGGAAAAGATTCCTGCATTCTAAGCCCCTGCCACAAAAGCCACTTAGAGAACCCGACCGCCTCATTAATAAGGGCCTCTTTTGAAAGCCCCATCGAAAAGAGGATCGCCGTCATTACACCTTGCGAATGTCCAGAACAGCCCGAAGTTGATCTTACAAGCTCGTTCAATGAAAGACCCGCCGCGTCGGCCGAGAGAAGATTTGCAACCTGCGTCATAAAGACCGCAGGTTGAGAGACAACAGAACTTGATAGGTATTTACTGTCCGGAACCGCATTTTCGTCGGCAAGCCATTTCTTTATATCTATCCCCTGATCTAAGAGACCGGAATGCCGAAGATCATCACTTTTTAATTCTTGGACAAGAGCCGCGGAAACGGCCTCTACCAAGGGTTTTACAGCTGGGATGCCGTTCCATGAACGTTTCAGTTCATCAAACCATTTTCCCCCCTGTCCTCCGAACTGGACGAATAGTTTTATCCGCCCCTCACCCGTCATTCTTATGATAGCTGGTTTCATGTGGGCGATTATCTACTTTAAACGAGATGACGCAATATGGAGCGCGTCATAGTTTAGACGCATGGAGTTAAAGAATATCGGCAGACTTGACATAGCGTCCGTTCCACGGACATTTGAGATGAGCAGGTGACCGGCTGTCCATTCAGCCGCGCTTCCCGATATTTGCCTTTTCAGTCGTAAAATCTGTTTATAAACTGAAGAGGAAAGTTGTTTTCAAATGCAACAAGTAGTTACCCACATGTGGCACGCACCGGCTCTCCCTTCGGGGGCCGACGCGCCACCTGATGGATAACTTTTTAAGGCTCTTCGCGGATATGAGTGGGTCATTTGCGGGCACCTCGACCGAGCGGTGGTAGAAAGGCCGCTATAATTTTAAGT
>PCWZ01000028.1:1821-8699 GCA_002796305.1 Deltaproteobacteria bacterium CG11_big_fil_rev_8_21_14_0_20_49_13 | reverse complement strand
CTCAAATGGAACGGCCGTTGCCGCCAGGTTGGAGCTGAAGACCTCAGGTATCCTTGCCCGCGTGTCATTTACGGAAAGGCAGGCAAGCTTCTCTTTTCCGTCCGCTGTCACTTTGAACCTTACCTCCGGGAATGCAAGCGCAAGACGGCCGACAGTATCCATCACATGCCCCTCTTCTGTTTTATCTCCGCGAAGGAACTTTTTGCGGGCTGGTGTATTGAAGAAGAGGTCTTCTACCACTATTCTGGTTCCGTCGGCACAGCCAAGATCGCCCGATTCAACCACCTTTCCGCCGGAAACGACCAGTTTATACCCTCCCAACTCTTTCGGCCTTTTTGTCTCGATGGTCATCTTGGAAACGGCCGAGATACTGGGGAGCGCCTCTCCCCGAAATCCCATCGTGCTTATGGTGTTCAGGTCGTCGTCCTTTGAGATCTTGCTTGTTGCGTGTCTTAATATGGAAAGTTTAGCGTCCTCCCGGGTCATTCCGCAGCCGTCATCTATGACTATCATCTGTCCCTTGCCGCCAGACTTTATATCTACAATTATCTCCTTGGCACCGGCATCGATGGAATTTTCTACCAGTTCTTTAATGACGGAGGCCGGCCTCTCCACCACCTCTCCGGCGGCTATCTTTCCGATCATGTCGTCGGTCAGGATATTTATTGTGGTCATATTGACGATCTCTGAGCTTAAAATTGTGACAAGACGGCCAGAAATTTCTTTGTGGGACCGACGTCATGAACTCTAAAGACATTTGCACCGTTTCGGTATGAAACTGCTACAGTTGCCAGCGAGCCTTCAAGTCTTTCTTTGGAATTTTGATTGTTTAAGATCTTTCCTATAAACGACTTTCGGGACGCCCCAATAATTATTGGATAATCAAGTAATTTTAGTTCTTTGAGACGTTTTAATATCTCAACATTATGTTCGGCAGTCTTGCCAAAACCTATGCCTGGATCGATCAGGATATTTTCTTTTCTGATACCGGCCTTGATAGCCGTATCGGCTCTTTTTTTCAGATATTCGGCTATCTCCAGGACAACATCATCGTAATGGATGTTACCCGACTGCATGGTTCTTGGTCTTCCTCTTAAGTGCATGAGGCATATCGGGACACCGGCATCGGCTGCCACTTTGAACATTTCGGGGTCAAAGGAACCGGCGCTGATGTCGTTTATCATGTTGGCTCCAGATTCAAGAGCCTTCCTGGCGACCGGAGCCTTGACCGTATCTATAGAAATGGGAATCTGGCTCTTTAGTCTTATTGCGGAGATGACAGTTATCACTCTTCCGAGCTCTTCTTCCACAGAAACGGGAAGACTCCCGGGACGGCTCGATTCGCCGCCGATGTCAATTATATCGGCCCCTTCATCCGCCATCTTAAGGGCGTGAGCGACAGCCACATCGTGATTATAGAACGTTCCGCCGTCCGAAAATGAATCGGGAGTAACATTAAGAATGCCCATTATAACTGGCTTGGTAAAATCAGAAATTGTACAAACATCGTTCATAAATTTCAATGCCGTCCCCCGCGAAAACGGGGACCTCGTGAACAGACTAGATTTCCGATTTCGAGGGAACGACAGAACAATCCTACGCGCTTAATATCTGTTCGATCTGATCCTTGTCGAGAGATTCTTTTTCAAGAAGCGCCCCGGCCAGCGCATGTACCTTGGATACATTGTCCTGCAGGAGCTTCTTGGCGCGCACATAATTGGCCATGACGATCCTTTTTATCTCGGTGTCTATGTCAAGCGCCGTCTGTTCGCTGTAGTCGGAGTGCTGGGCTATCTCGCGGCCCAGGAATATGGCCTCTTCCTTTTTGCCAAAGGCCATCGGACCCATCTTTTCGCTCATACCCCATTCGCAGACCATTTTGCGCGCCAGCTCCGTTGCGCGTTCTATGTCGTTTCCGGCGCCCGTCGTCTGCTGATTAAATATCACCTCTTCCGCGGCGCGCCCGCCAAGAAGTACGGCTACGCTATCCTCGCAGAACTGACTGCTCTGCATGTAACGATCATCGGTAGGAAGTTGCTGAGTCAGACCTAATGCCGCTCCGCGAGGGATAATGGTGACCTTATGAATAGGATCGGTACCCGGGGTCAGTTTCGCAACTATTGTATGCCCCGCCTCGTGGTAGGCGGTGATCTTCTTATCCTGCGGCGTGATCACAAGACTCCTTCGTTCGCTCCCCATAAGGACCTTGTCCTTTGCAAGTTCAAAGTCGCTCATTTCGACCGACTTTTTGTCGTTTCGGGCGGCAAGAAGGGCCGCTTCGTTCACCACGCTCTCAAGGTCGGCGCCTGAAAAACCGGGCGTTCCCCTTGCAACTATAGAAAAATCCACACCGTCTGCAAGCGCAAGTTTTTTGGCGTGAACCTTTAATATCTCCTCGCGGCCTCTAACATCGGGACGAGGCACGTAGATACGCCTGTCAAATCGGCCGGGCCTTAGGAGCGCCGGGTCCAGAACGTCGGGCCTGTTGGTCGCCGCCATGATAATGACGCCTTCGTTGGATTCAAAACCGTCCATCTCTACAAGAAGCTGGTTCAAGGTCTGTTCTCGTTCGTCGTGACCGCCGCCAAGGCCGGCGCCGCGGTGGCGCCCCACCGCATCGATCTCATCTATAAATACGATACAAGGGGCGTTCTTCTTTCCCTGTTCAAATAGATCGCGAACACGACTTGCGCCGACACCTACGAACATCTCCACAAAGTCTGAACCGGAAATGGAAAAGAAAGGAACTCCGGCCTCACCGGCAACTGCACGGGCAAGCAGGGTCTTACCGCATCCGGGGCTTCCAAGAAGCAACACACCCTTTGGTATCCTTCCTCCAAGGACGGTGAACTTTTTAGGCGTTTTCAGGAAATCGATGATCTCCTGTAGCTCTTCTTTTGCCTCGTCTATCCCGGCCACATCGCCAAAGTTCACTTTACGCTTATCTTCGGTGAGCATGCGGGCCTTGCTTCGGCCAAAGCTCATCGCCTTGCCGCCGGGGCCGACCTGTATCTGGCGCATTGAAAAGAAGAAAAAGCCGAAGAGAAGGAGCATCGGTAGCCATGAAATGAGGAACTGTTGCCAGAAAGGGGTCTCTTTAGGGCGCTTATATTCGACCTTGGCGTCCGTTGTGCCAAGCATTTCAAGTGCCTTTTCGCTGTTTATAGGGCCTATTGTGACGAAATATTCACCGTTCTTATAGCCGGCCTTGAATCTGCCGGTATATTCTTCGCCCTGGATGGAGACCTCGGCTATCTGGTTGGACTTGATGGCCTCCATGAACTCGCTGAAGCCCACCTCCGTTATTCCCTGCGGTTTCTGGCTCATAAAGTGAAGGATAGAGATAGAAACCAGAATGATGATAAGCCACATTGCTAACGTTTTTTGAGATTGTTTCATTGCCATAGGCGCGCTCAACTACCACAAAAGTCAATATAGTTCAACGTGTTTCTTGGAGTTACAATGAAGCTCTCATAGCCCCTTAACTGACCATATTTATTTGCAATTTCAAATGATTTTGTTGTATAAATGCCCTGCATGAAACGTGTCACCATAATTTTGTCGTTTGTCCTGATAGCCATCTCCTCAAAGGCCCTTGCGGTCGATAACTGCATCAACTGGGGCAAGACCATGACAATGGTCCATGTGGGAGAGTTGCAAAAAGCGTCCGGAAAAAAGACGGTCCTCCTCCAATCTTTCGACGATTTCACAAAGGTTCCGGGGGATGACTGGCTTGCATACGGTATTCCAAGCCTTTTAGCCGATTATCTTTCTACAGGGAGGGATATAAGCGTCCTTTTCGGGACAATGTCAAAATATACGTCTTCCGCCGTAAGCCCCAATTACATTGTCAACGGCATGTATCAACACACGCAGAATCAGCTGAGGATATTCATTAAGCTCCTTGATAAGAGAGCGCTCGTAAAACAGTGGCAGCTCAACATCCCCTATCCCCAAAACAAGCAGTTCTTTGAAATGCTTGGGAACGCATCTCTCGATATTCTTGCCCTTCTTTCGCCGCACTACGAGAACGAGCAGTTCAAGGCCGTCCGGATGGCAACGCCTTCGGTCCCGGCCTATATGAACTATATCAAGGGTGCGCTCACCTATGAACGATTCGAACCCGAGACTTATGAGATAGCCACAACGTGGTTCGACGAATCCAAAAAGGCCGACATCAATTACATGAAGGCGTACATCGGCCAGATGGATATGGATATCTTTATGGCCCTTTATAATAAACAATATAAAAAGCCATACTCCGCGTATCTTGAAAAGGCCGAAAAGGAGTGGAACGCCATGAACAAGTTCAAGATGCGTACTCCCCTTCCAGACATCCCCAGAAAATATATGATAAAGGACAAAGGTAAGGGAAGGGCGCTTACGAACAGGTTCCTTATCGGAAACGGGTTCTTCATTGCCGGGCTTACCGAGGCCGGACAGAAGAACTACGTGGGAGCGGCCTCCCAGTTCGAATTCGCCCTGGCACATGTGCCGGAAGATGCGATAACATGGTATTACCTCTCCCAGATGAGGGACAAGACCGGCAACGCGAGACAGACGGCCGATGCCCGCGTAAAAGCATTTGAAATAAACAGGTGCCTACAATAACTATGAAAAAGATATATATCATTCTGGCATTACTGATCATCGCAACCCCTGCGCTGGCAAGAAAGGCTCGGATAAGGCCTTCGGAACGGGCGGTCTTTCACAATAATCAGGGGATATCGTTCATGAACCAGAACCAGCCTGAAAAGGCCGAGTTCGAGTTCAAGACCGCGCTAGAGCTTGCGCCCGAGTATCAGGAGGCCTTTAACAACCTTGGCATCATCGCAAAATTGAAGGGCCGGCTGGATGAGGCCCTCACCTACTTCAAACGCGCCATTTTGATCGATAAGAACTATTCATCTCCATACAACCACATCGGGACGATATATCTTGACCGAAAAGAACCCGACAAAGCGATCAAATGGATACAAAAGGCGATAAAGAAGGAACCGACATTTGCCGACGCTTATTACAATCTGGCGCTCTGTTACCTTGAAAAGACCAAGAAAAACCCGGTCAAGAGTTACGTCAAGTTCGCCGAGGCATATTTTAAAAAGGCGACCGAGCTAAATCCTAAGCTCAAGCTCGTTCATACCGAGCTCGCACAGATGTACAGGGACATCGGAGATTATGAACATGCCGTTATCCGTTACCGGCTGGCACTGGAAGACGATCCGGCCGACATTGAAACATGGATAAAGACGGGGAACCTTTATCTGACGATGAAGGAACCATTTAAGGCGCAGAACGCCTTTTTAAAGGCGGTCGAGGCCAATCCAAACTCCGCCGAGGTGCATCAGGCCTTGGCACTTTTCTACTATAATGAAGGCCGCTACGATGAAGCTATGACAGAATTTTCCGAGGTTACCAGGCTTGCCCCCATAAGCGAGATCGCCTACTTTAGGCTGGGCACCATAAAACTCGCCATTGGCGACCAGAAGAAACAGGAAGGTGATATGACCGCCGCCGCTGGCTATTATGCCGATGCCGAGGGCAACATAAACCGCGCCCTTCAGATAAACCCCAGCTTCGTTGATGCATCATATAATCTTGGGCTTGCATACCTGAAACAGGGCAAGACAGAAGAGGCAAAGAAACAGTGGAAACATACGCTAATTCTTGAACCGAATAATCCAAGGACCCTCTATAATCTGGGCAACCTTTATAATTATCTGAACGATAAACAGAACGCTCTAGAAATGCTTTGCAAGTTCATTAGTGTTGGGGTAAAAGATTTTACGGCCGAGATTGAAACGGCCAAAAAAGTCGTGGCGGCCGGCGGCGGTTGTCCCTAAAGCATCTCATGGTTCGACAGGCTCACCATGAGCGCATTACACTATGCCAAAATTAATTGTTACAGAGAAAGGAAGCGAAAAGAGGCAGACCTTTGAGTTCAGTCATGAAGGCGTTTCTATCGGCCGCTCCGACGAGAACGGATTAAAACTCCCCTCTTCTGCCGTTTCCAGAAAACACGCTGACATTGTGGTTACCGGCACCGACTGTTTTCTTGTCGATCTTGGTAGCGGCAACGGAACATATCTTAACGGCGTTAAAGTTGGCGCCAATCAAAAGAACATTCTACGGCATGGCGATATCATCGCCATAGAGAACTTCAATCTCAACTTCAACATGATAGACGAAATGCTCGCTTCCTCATTTAATGAGATAACCGACAGCGATATTATCGAGGTCAAACTTCTAAAGAAGGTATTAAAAGCGATCGATAAGGAACGTATCCCCAGCATCGAGGTCTTAAACGGCAACTTTGTAGGTAAAAAGTTCTTCTTCGCCGAAGATGTGGATGAGATGAGCATAGGCAGAGATGAGAACGCCGATTTCCAGGTAGAAGAATACGTCATTTCCAGGAATCATGTAAGGATCACAAGGACCGATAACGGATTTGTAATAAAGGACCTTGAGAGCAAGAACGGCACCTATGTGAATAATCACCGCATAGTTAATTCCGAGCTCCACGACGGCGATAGAATAGCTCTGGGCACAATCGTCTTTATCTTTAGGGACCCAAACGAAGTTAAGATGGAAGAGATATCCGTAAGGGCAAAAAAAGCTCCCAGATCCAAAGCACGGACGCGTCCCAGAGAGTTAATAGAAGAGTCCGAGGAATCACTCCGACTGGAAGACTACACCGGCGGATCGAGCGGAATGGAAGAGTTCGAAGCTGTTCCGGACACAACCTCCGACGACTGCTACCCGATACCCCAAGGGAGAAAAGAACGGATCAAACTTTCGGGTTTTGAAATGGGGCTCATCGGCATCGGCATAGTCATCTTCATCTTTGCCGTCATATCATTCGTTAATCTTATAAAGTG
>PCWZ01000028.1:0-1809 GCA_002796305.1 Deltaproteobacteria bacterium CG11_big_fil_rev_8_21_14_0_20_49_13 | reverse complement strand
CGAAGCAATCTCCATAAATCAAGTGTTTATGGGGGATTGCCGCGCCCCTTCGGGGCTCGCAATGACAGAGTGAGTAGTTTATAGAGGTGCCCGATTGTCACTGGATCACAAGCATGCCGTCCATGGTCACTACCACACGCGTGCCGCCCAGGAACTGGTCGAACAGCGGATTTCCTGATGGTTCCTGCGAAAGTGTGGAATCTATGGTAAATGTGATTGCGCCGTTCGTTAAAGGCTTTGACGTCTTGAGCGTCAGGTCCTTGACCGTAAAATCTACCGCCGATTGAAGGCCCGGATTGATATCGCTCTCGGTTATTTCGCCCAAGACGACTCTGATCCTGAAGGCCATGCCGTTCATATTAAGATTTGTCCCGTCGAACGTTCCGGTCGCCGTAACGCCTTCCGGTCCGTTTATCACAAGGGAGATGGCAGATATCGGTTTTCCTTCCAGGGGTTCGCCGGGGCCGTTTCCCTTAAGGATAAGCAGTTCGGCCGGGAACGTAGCCAAATCCATTTCGACATTGTTGCCGGAAAGTTTGAATACAACGGGGCCTCCCATCTCGAGCTGTTTTGGACCCGTGGTCATGATATCTGGAAGTTCCATCGCAAATCCGCCCTTGTAGCAAAGAATGCCGCCGTCCGCGGGACAGTCTCCGCCGCCGCCCACGCCTGCAATCTCTCCGTTGGGTCCCGGAACCGCTTCACCTACAAGTTCTATCTGCACCATTCCCTCTTGCGGCCGGTCGTAGATGGCAATTATCATGGATCTGTGTATTGCCTCTTTTTCGTCGCTATCCCCTTTCGCGCCTTTGGCAAGCTCCTTCATCATTTTTACGGCGGTCTCTTCTTCGACCGGTTTACCTGGGACATAAGGCTCGTCTTCGCCCGTATACCATCCGCCAAAATGAGCGATGCTTGTGTTAAGATTGAGCGGCTGGTAGGTTACGAATATCTGAAGCATGCTTCCGGCTGGGATGGTAATATCTTTATCCCTTGGATTTTGTGCAATGCCTCCGACCTCGACCTTGTCTATCCTGAAATGTCCGTCCGGATTTGCGTTCGTGTCAAAGTTGATGGCCCTTATGTGTTGAACGGAATCTGTGGAAGGGTTCTGAAGAATTATCTCTTTTGTGATGGCTGAACCTATCTGTGTCTTTCCCAAAAAATCGCGCTGATATGAGGCGAACTGGTCCCCGTCGCCTGTACCGATGCATGATGCATAAAGTAGCGCGAAAGCAAGGGCCAAAATTGTCTTAAATTCAGGTCTCATCTTGTGCATATACTTATCGGCAAGTAGTCAGAAAAGTTGCTGAAAAAAATCTGATTTTTTTCAGCAATCCCGAGCTGTCGAGGGGTTGCGGCTTCACATAATAGCTATCATATTGATATTCTTAGACAATATGCAGTGCGTACGAGAGACCGTGACCGAAAAGGACCTTTGTGGGTAAGGATAATTGCCAAAAGTCTATCATAATTTCGTGATTTCTACCGAACCTTGAGTTCAATAGTCAACGAATTTAAATGCCACTATAACGCACTTTTTACTTGCAACCCTCTTTCAGAGGTGACCCCAGAATGTGCCAATACCACCCTGCGGAACGACTGGCCGCTTTTAGGTGGCCGCTGGGGATAAGGTGATCTTTTATTTTTGGAGGAATCCATCCAACGAACATATCGAGAGCCATAAATCTCCTCCAAATGAGTCCGTCTTGTGGGTTTGCTCAATTGGCCAATTGAGTGGTTATATTCACGGCGGATAATGGTTTTGCAGAGAATGTGATCGCGCCTTGAAAGTCGGTCCTAAAGATC
>PCWZ01000027.1:21384-21537 GCA_002796305.1 Deltaproteobacteria bacterium CG11_big_fil_rev_8_21_14_0_20_49_13 | reverse complement strand
TCATCGCGGTAAAATACTTAAAAAGAGAGGCGAAATAGCACCAAGCCGTGGGCTTGGGATCTTAGCGACAGCCGGGAGACGTCGTGCGTTCATGATCTCCTCACTCTTTAATCTTGCCCTAGTATGAATTCTGATACGCATTTCTACCGACCG
>PCWZ01000027.1:0-21362 GCA_002796305.1 Deltaproteobacteria bacterium CG11_big_fil_rev_8_21_14_0_20_49_13 | reverse complement strand
CGACTTGTCTCGCCCGACCTCCCTGCCAATATCTCCGATAGACTTGCCTGCTGCCTTCAATGCCCCTATCAAATCCCGCTCTCCAACCGTTAACTGCTTGTATCCCTTGCTCATGAACGCTGGGGTTAGCACATCTACCCTCACTTTCCCAAGCGTTGCACTTACTTATTGAACTGGGGAAATAGAAAAACATCTTGAAGCGATCAAATTAAAGTTGCACAGCGGCAAATGTAGGATTTTCAAGACTGAAGCTGGTGTTCCGTTTCTTGGTTTGACAGTCTTTCCGAACAGGCGGCGTTTGAAAAGAGCAGACGTCATTAAGTTCAAAAAAAGCTAGGGAAGTTTCAAATGTTGTATAAGCGAAATATGCTTGATTGGCCGCACATTATACAATCAATCAGGGCTTGGATAGGCCATGCGATTCATGCTGATACAGCGCGCTTAAGAAAAATGATAATAGAGGAGGTCGTTTTTTGAAAATTTAAAAATGGGGGCCGATCGAAATGGTAATGCGGCGGTTCTTGGAACAACAACAACTCCGACAACTTGCGCGCCGCTAATCGCAACAACAACCACCCCGATAACGAGAACAACAATATCGGTTTCCGTTGTGTTGCCTCGCCCGAGCACTCCCTATGTGGAGTAAAAGTTTCAAACCGGAATTTTTGGTTTCAAGGAATCAAAGAGCGTGTTTGGAGGGAGTCCAGATCGGCAACCATGGTCATCCTTTTTTATAGGAAGACCGAAGAGAGCAGTGCTCCACCCATCTTTCGTAATTTGCCTATGGCGAACGAGCAAGATGGATGGATTTTTTTGTGTATAATTATCTCGATTTTATGCGTAGCTTTGTGTATAAGGCCGCAGGATTATGAAAAATCAGATTGTCATATATCAGTCCAGATCAGGCGCTCTTGAGTTGAGGGCTGACGCCGTTCATGATACATTTTGGTTAACCCAGCAACATGTGGCCGAGATTTTTGATGTCCAAAAGGCCGCCATATCCAAACATGTAAAAAACATCTTCGATTCGGGAGAGTTGGAACAAAAAACAACCGTTTCCAAAATGGAAACAGTTCAAGCTGAAGGTGGACGGTGCGTAAGAAGGAATATTGAATATTACAATTTAGACCTTGTTCTATCCATCGGTTATCGTGTCAATTCCATACAAGCTACCCGTTTCCGCCAGTGGGCCACCAAGACCCTCAAAAGTCATATTCTGAATGGTTATACGCTTAATCGCCATCGGATACAAAAAAACTATGCTAAATTTTTGGAAGCTGCGGAGAATATTAAACAACTTTTACCTGCCGGGACGAATATTGATGTGGAAAACGTGCTTGAGCTCGTTAGCATGTTTGCAGACACATGGCTTTCACTGAACGCCTACGACAAAGACACACTCACGGTAACAGGTGTTACAAAAAAACATGTGGCGCTTACGGCCGAAAAACTTTCAGCAAGTCTTTTGGAATTGAAGGTTGCGCTTGTAAAGAAGGGTGAAGCAACCGATCTGTTCGGGCGGGAGCGAAACACTGGAAGTATTGCCGGTATTGTTGGAAATGTAATGCAATCGTTTGATGATAAAGAGCTATATGAAACCGTTGAAGAGAAAGCGGCTCATCTTTATTTTATAGTCAAGAGTCATCCATTCACCGACGGCAATAAACGTAGCGGTGCATACGCGTTTGTGTGGTTTTTACGTCAAGCAAGGATATTAGATGTTTCCCGAATGACGCCATCTGCCCTGACTGCGCTTACAATTCTTGTGGCTGAAAGCAGCCCGAAAGATAAAGAAAGGGTGATAAAATTGGTTTTGATGCTGATTGCCAAGGGCAGAAAAAAGACAAAATAATATGGAAGAAAATCTGAAAAAGAAAAAGGGTAAGATAAAAGAATATATCGAAGCGCTCGTGACGGCGGTCCTTATTGCGTTCGTCATAAGGTCTTTCATCATCGAGCCGTTCAAGATACCGTCAAGCTCGATGGTGCCCACCTTAATGATAGGCGATCACATATTTGTGAACAAGTTCATATATGGCCTTCGGCCTCCGTTCACAAAGAAACACTTCTTTCAGTTCAGGACCCCGGAGCGGGGCGAGGTGATAGTCTTCATCTATCCCGAGGATGAATCCAAGGATTTCATCAAGCGCGTGATAGGGCTCCCAGGCGACAAGGTAAAGGTGGAGGGGACGGATGTTTATGTTAATGGCGATAAATTGAAACATGAGCCGATAATAGTGGGTCAGTCGCCTGCCGATAAACGTGCGTTGCTGGTCAAAAATGATGCGTGGCCAAGGAATCTCCCCTTCGTGCCTCGCTGGGAGAATTTTAATTTTTATAAGGAGACAGAGGACGATGTTAAGCATCTTATTCAATACGAAAAAGATGTCTATTTCAGGCCCTTGGGCCATTTCATGTCGGCCAACGGCGGTGAGATAACCGTTCCGGAAGGTAAGCTATTCTGTATGGGCGACAATCGTGACAATTCAAGCGATGGCCGCGAATGGGGCTTTGTGCCGATGGAAAATATCAAAGGCAAGGCAATGTTTGTCTGGCTTTCGCTCGATAGCGATAACGGCTGGTTGAGGTGGAAAAGGTTCGGCAGCTGGATAAATTAAGTGCAACCGCAAAATTACTTGTCTAAAGTCTAATTAGGGTTTATTATTGCCTTGTATGAAGTCCAAGATAATAGAGAAATTGAGAAAAGAGAGCAGAAGGGCTTTTTTAAAGCTTAAACCGGCGGCAAGGGTTTTGAGAATGGAATCTCTTTTTTATGAGATGATCGCCGTAAGAGCAAAGGAAGAAGGGAGATCGCAAGGTGAAATCTATTGTAGATACCTTGAGCGTAATAAAAAACGCAGCCGCGGAGTTTGAAAAAAAAGCAAAGAAAGACACTTTCATTGCCTTGATCGGCGGCCATGCCGTTATCTATTACGGCGTCGAGAGGACCACTTTAGATATTGACGCTTGTTTTTACTCTTTGGAAGAAATGCCCGGAAGGTCCTTTTACTTGTTCCTGAAGGAACATTTGTCCAAAAGATTCAAGCTTAGATTTATAGAAGCGAGCAAAGACCCGTCGGACCCCCTGAAGCATGACATTATCATTATCAATGACAGCAATAACGAATATCCCCGCATAGATATTCTTGTGGCCCGCTATAAATGGGAGCTCGAAGGGCTCAAAATAGCTGAAACATCAAAGGCTCTCTCGTTTCATGTTATACCCGTTCCTTACCTTATAATGATGAAACTTCAGGCAAGCGGAAGAAAAGACGACCTCGACGTGATCGAACTTTTAAAGATAATGTCTAGGGGCGATATTGAAGTTTGCAAGAAGCTTGCAAAGACGATCGGCAAAGATAGGAGATTTTTCGCGCTTTTTAAAGAGTCTGGCAAATAAGGACGAGCGGCTGGCTCCACTGAAAACGTTTCGGCAACTGGATAAATTAACCCCCCTAAAAACCATTTGACAAATAAGGGATATTTGCATATAGACTCCCGAGACTTATGACAGAAAAGGGGATCGAAATTGAAATTGGACGCCCTCCGAAGAATCCGGAGGGCGTTTTTTTACATCCGGCCGAAAAATTCGATGAGGCAGATCTTATGGTCACAAAACATATAATGAGCGAGGCGCAGATGGATGCCGCCATGATGAAAATGGCGCGTCAGATTGTGCGCAGGAACAAGAACATGGACGATATCGTCCTTATCGGTATCCGTTCGAGGGGTGTGCCACTTTCAGAGTGGCTGGGCAGAAAGGTGAGCGAAGTCTTGAAACGCCCGGTCGATGTCGGGAGCCTCGATATCAACCTCTATCGCGACGATCTTTCTGAGGTCGATGAACAGCCGGTAGTTCGCAAGACCGAGCTCCCGTTCTCCATCTCCGGCAAGGGGATCGTGCTGGTGGACGACGTACTCTACACAGGCAGGACTATCCGAGCGGCCATGGATGCGTTGGTCGATTTCGGGCGCCCAAAGTTCGTGCAGCTGGCGGTTATGGTCGACAGAGGCTGGAGAGAACTTCCGATACAGGCCGATTACGTCGCAAAGAAATTAAAGACCTCGGCAACCGAGAACGTAAAGGTTCTCGTTGCGGAGATGGACGGAGAGAATCAGATATTAATAAAGGATAAAAAGTAGATGGATGTCATTGCGAGCAAAGCGAAGCAATCCCCCGCGCATAGAGCGGGAGATTGCCACGCCCCTTCGGGGCTCGCAATGACAATATAAATGACGCTATCCGTAAAAAACATTTTATCAGTGCGCGACCTAACGGTCAAGGATGTTGACCTTATCCTGCAGACGGCCCGTTCGCTCAAAGAGATATCATATCGTCCCATCAAAAAAGTGCCGACGCTGCGCGGAAAACAGGTCCTCCTCTGCTTCTTTGAGGATTCCACCCGCACCCGTCTTTCGTTCGATATAGCCTGTAAAAGACTTTCGGCCGATACCGCGGTTATCTCCAAGAGCGGCAGCTCCATATCAAAGGGCGAGACGATACTCGATACCATCAGGAACCTTGCCGCAATGCAGGCGGATGTTATCGTGATACGTCACAAAGAGTCTGGAGTCCCTTGGGCCGTGGCCGAAGTGTTCCCGAACATCTCGGTTATCAACGCAGGCGACGGCATGCACGAGCATCCTTCACAGGCGCTTCTAGACCTGATGACCATACAGGACACCAAGGGCGGAATAGACGGACTCAACGTGACCATAGCGGGCGACATATTTCACTCCCGCGTTGCCCGTTCGAACATGATCCTGCTGAGGAAGATGGGAGCAAAGGTACATATTGCCGCGCCAAAGACGTTCCTTCCGGCCGATATCGAGCAATATAAGGTCACCGTCCACGATAATCTGACCGATGCGGTCAAGGTCTCGGATGTGGTGATGATGCTGAGGATACAGATGGAAAGGATGGACAGCTTCTTCTTTCCCTCGGCGCGCGAATATTCAAAATACTTCGGTCTTAATAAAGAGGTCATGAAGCACGCAAAGCCTGATGTAGTGGTCATGCATCCGGGTCCCGTGAACCGCGGCCTTGAGATGGACCCCGAAGTTGCCGATGGGCCGCATTCGGTGATCCTAGACCAGGTGGAGAACGGTGTTGCCGTCCGTATGGCGCTGGTTTATTTGTTGTGTGCGGGTCACGTTAGTGAGTAGGTCATTGCGAGCGCAAGCGAAGCAATCCCCCGAGAACGATTCGGGAGATTGCCACGCCCCTTCGGGGCTCGCAATGACATAAAAAAATATGAATGACTTGGTAATCATAAACGGCAGGATAGTCGACCCGATAAACGGCACCGAAGGCGAGCATGCCATTATCATCCGCGACGGCAAAATAGCATCGATAGAAAAGGCGAAGAAGGTCCAGACGAGCGCCAAGGTTATCGATGCAAAGGGAATGGTCGTAGTACCCGGTTTTGTAGATATTCACGTTCACTTAAGGGAACCAGGTTTTGAGTATAAAGAAGATATCGAAAGCGGAAGCTCCGCGGCTGTTGCGGGCGGTTTCACTACCATCTGCCCGATGCCCAACACCGATCCTGTCAACGATAACGCGAGCGTTACAGAATATATAATGAAAAGGGCCGGGTTGGTAGGACTTGCCAATGTCCTGCCGGTCGGGGCGATCTCTAAAGGGCTCAAAGGCGAAGCGCTGGCAGATATCGGTGATCTGGCCGCAGCCGGGGCGGTTGCGATCTCGGATGACGGCAGGCCGGTAATGAACTCGCTTCTCATGCGCAGGGCGGCCGAATATGCCGGAAGCTTTAATCTTCCAATAATGGATCACTGCGAAGATTCATGCTTAAGCAAGAACGGATACATGCACGAAGGTTCGGTCTCGACCGAACTTGGACTCAATGCGCAGCCTTCCGCCGCCGAAGAGGTGCAGGTGGCGCGCGACATAGCCCTGGCAAAACTAACGGCCGCGCATTTTCACATTACTCACGTAAGTTCCGCCGGCTCAATTGAAATGATAAGGGCCGCCAAAAGAAAAAAGATAAGGGTGACATGCGATGTAACGCCGCATCATCTGACCTTGACCCATGAAGCGGTCAAGGGCTACAACACGAACACAAAGGTCAATCCTCCTCTTCGCACGGGTATAGATCAAAAAGAACTGATCAAGGCCCTAGCAGACGGAACGATAGACTGCATCGCCACCGATCATGCCCCTCACGGAATTATCGATAAAGAGCTCGGCTACGGTACCGCAGCATTCGGCATGGTTGGGCTTGAAACGGCGTTCTCTGTACTTATGAGGCTTGTGCATGATAAGAAGATCGGCATCAAGCGCCTTGTTGAACTGCTCACAACGGGCCTCAACGTGCTTAAAGGGGACGGCTACTCGCAAGGAATTAAAAAGGGGGCCACGGCCGATATTGTAATATTCGATCCCGAAGCAAAGGTCACGATAGATTCAGGCGCATTCTATTCGAAGGGCAGGAACACTCCCTTCGATGGATGGAAACTAAAAGGAAAGGTCCGCTACACAATAGTTGGGGGAAGGCTAGTATTTGATGACCAAAAAGGCATATTTAGTCCTGTCGGACGGTAAGATATTCCAAGGCCGCTCCTTCGGTTTTGAAGGAGAGACTCAAGGCGAAGTCGTTTTTAATACATCCATCACCGGTTATCAGGAGATCCTGACCGATCCTTCTTATCACGGCCAGATCGTTACGATGACCTATCCTCACATCGGCAACTACGGTTGTAATCCTGAAGATATGGAGTCGGACAAAGTACAGACGGCCGGGTTCGTTGTGAGGTCTTACTGCGACCTTCCCAGTAGCTGGCGCGCTCGCGAGACGCTTGCCCAGTTCCTGAAACGCCATAAGATCGTTGCCGGTACCGGCTTCGATACAAGGACGATAGTGCAATATGTCCGCGATAATGGTGCTAAGCCGGCGTTACTTATCACAGCCGATGAGCTTCCGGGGGATGCTGTTTTACGTGCTGCTGCATTGCCCTCCATGTCCGGCCAGGACCTTGCGAGTAAAGTGACATGTTCCGAATCGTATGTTCCTGTCTCATGCTTCATGCATCATGCTTCGGCGGAGAGAAGTACGAAGCAGGACGCAAGAAGCATGAGACAGAATAAACCAGTCAGAGTGGTATTGTACGATTTCGGCGTTAAATTGAATATTGTTCGGATGCTCCAGGCGAGGGGATGTGATGTTGCGGTTGTCCCCGCTCAAACAACTGCCAAAGATGTTCTTTCCATGAAACCGGACGGTGTGTTGCTTTCGAACGGCCCGGGAGACCCGGCTGCGGTCACCTATGCGATCGAAAATATAAAACAGCTTTTGGGGAGGCTTCCGATATTCGGTATATGCCTCGGGCATCAGATTCTGGCTCTGGCGCTTGGATGCAAAACTTATAAGCTTAAGTTCGGTCACAGGGGCGGAAACCAGCCGGTCAAGAACCTGCGGACGGGCAAGGTGGAGATAACGAGCCAGAACCACGGATTTGCGGTGGATGGGAGCGATTTCTTCCCCCTTTGTAAGGGGGAGTTAGAGGGGGTAGAACACTCTACCTCCCCCAGCCCCTCCTTACAAAGGAGGGGAGTTTCGATCGAGATCACACATATAAACCTGAACGATAACACAGTGGAAGGTCTTGCGGTCCCAAAGTTGAAGGCCTTCTCGGTGCAGTATCACCCGGAAGCAAGTCCCGGGCCGCATGATTCGCACTACTTGTTCGATGAATTTGTGAGAAAGATGAAGCAAGAAACATGATGCATGAAGCATGATTATTTTATTCATGCCTCATGTTTCCGGCCTCCTGCTTCTTGAATCATGCCAAAACGAACCGACATACATAAGATACTCCTGATCGGAAGCGGGCCGATCATCATCGGGCAGGCGTGCGAATTCGATTATTCGGGAACCCAGGCCTGCAAAGCGCTTAAGGAAGAAGGCTTCAATGTCGTGCTTGTAAATTCCAATCCGGCGACCATCATGACCGATCCGGAGCTTGCCGATGCCACATATATCGAACCTTTGACGCTCGAATATCTCACCAAGATAATAGAAAAAGAGAGACCCGACGCCATTCTCCCGACCATCGGCGGTCAAACGGGCCTTAACCTTTCCGTTCAACTGGCCGAGGCGGGAGTCCTTAAAAAATATAATGTTGAACTTTTGGGCGCAAATCTCGAAGCCATCAAAAAAGCGGAGGACAGGCAGCTTTTTAAAGATGCGATGGAAAAGATCGGTCTTACGGTCCCAAAAAGTGTAGTGCTCGATTCGCTTGAAAAGGCGCTTAAGGCCGAAAAAGATATCGGTCTTCCGGCCATTATCAGGCCGGCATTTACGCTTGGCGGAAGCGGTGGTAACATAGCCTATACCAAAGAAGAATTCAAAAAGTTCGTAGAATACGGTCTGATGATGAGTCCGATACACCAGATACTCCTTGAAGAGAGCGTTCTTGGCTGGAAAGAGTTCGAGCTAGAGGTGATGCGCGACAAGAACGACAATGTCGTGATCATCTGCTCCATTGAAAATCTTGACCCCATGGGCATTCATACCGGCGATTCAATAACGGTCGCGCCGGCCCAGACGCTTACCGACAGGGAATATCAGTACTTAAGAGATGCCTCGATAAAGGTAATTCGTGAGATCGGCGTCGATACAGGCGGCTCCAATATTCAGTTCGGTGTCAACCCCGTAGATGGCCGGGTTGTGGTCATAGAAATGAACCCCCGTGTTTCACGTTCAAGCGCCTTGGCATCCAAGGCAACGGGCTTCCCCATTGCCAAGATTGCCACAAAGTTGGCGGTGGGTTATACTCTCGACGAACTTCCTAACGACATCACGCGCGAGACCATGGCATCATTTGAACCCACGATAGACTACGTGGTTACAAAGATACCGCGCTTTGCCTTTGAGAAATTTCCGCATACAAAGCCTCTTCTCACCACCCAAATGAAATCGGTGGGCGAGGCGATGGCCATAGGGCGTACCTTTGAGGAGTCATTGCTTAAGGCGCTTCGCTCGCTTGAATGCGGATGGAAGGGGCTCGACCGCGTCGATGGCGCAACGCCCGGTGAGATATTGAAGAGACTTCGCGAAGCGATGCCGGACAGGATATTGTGGTTAGGCGAGGCCTTCAGGCAGGGGATAGGCGTTGAGGAGGCCTACGAGATAACGAAGATAGACAGGTGGTTTCTGTATAAGATAAAGGCGCTGTCATTGCGAGGAGCGGAAGCGACGAAGCAATCTCCCGCGGGGGATTGCCACGCCCCTTCGGGGCTCGCAATGACACGTTCGTACAGAAGTGTTGACACTTGTGCCGCCGAGTTCATTGCATACACGCCGTACTTCTATTCCACGATGGGGGAAGATGATGATCATGCGTCATGCATCGTGCCTCATGCTTCGGCTGAAGGAAGCACGAAGCATGAAACAGGAAGCATGATAACTACAAGTAGTGACACCGTGGTCATCTTAGGTTCCGGCCCAAACCGCATAGGCCAGGGCGTTGAGTTCGATTACTCCTGCGTTCAGGCGAGCAAGGCCCTCAAGGAGATCGGTGTAAAATCTGTAATGGTCAATTGCAATCCGGAGACCGTTTCGACCGACTACGATACCTCCGACAAGCTCTACTTTGAGCCGCTCACATTGAACGACGTCCTTCCAATAATAGAACGCGAAAGACCGAAGGGCGTCATCATTCAGTTCGGCGGCCAGACGCCTCTTAAACTTTCTCTCCCTCTTAAAAAAGCAGGCGTTCCCATATTGGGTACCGATCCCGAAGACATCGACAGGGCGGAGGACAGAAAGTTATTCAACGAGGTCGTAAGAAAGCTCAATCTCAAACAACCCGAAGCCGGAACCGCCACTAATATAGATGAGGCCCTTGAGATCGCCGAAAGGATAGGTTACCCCGTTCTTGTGAGGCCCTCATACGTTCTGGGGGGGCGCGCCATGGAGCTTGTCTTCGACAGGCAGGGGATAGAGTTCTATATGAAGTACGCGGTCAAGGTATCGCCGGAACATCCGGTACTGGTCGACAGATTTCTTAACAATGCGATAGAGGTCGATGTTGACGCCGTCTCCGACGGAGCAGAAGTATTCGTTGCCGGGATCATGGAGCATATAGAAGAGGCAGGCATTCATTCGGGCGACAGTTCATGCGTTCTGCCGCCGCACACTCTTTCAAAGGCGATCATTTCGGAGATCGAGCGGGAGACCGTTCTTCTTGCCAGGGCGCTGAACGTGGTCGGCCTAATGAACATCCAGTTCGCCATTTATAATAAAGAGGTCTATATTCTGGAGGTAAATCCCCGCGCTTCGCGAACGGTGCCCTTTGTTTCGAAGGCGATCGGCATTCCCCTTGCCCGCATTGCGACCAAGGTGATGATGGGGCATAGGTTGAAAGATTTGCTGCCGGTAATCAGTAATCGGTCATCAGTTGTCGGTAACGTCGATCACAGGGCATCGAGTACAGCTGTTACGGATTACCGATCACCGATCACCGATCACTACTCAGTAAAGACCCCCGTTTTCCCCTTCAACAAATTCCCCGGTGTCGATTCTATCCTGGGGCCCGAAATGAAATCGACAGGCGAAGTGATGGGAATAGCCGATACCGTAGGCGAGGCATTTGCCAAGGCCCAAGAGGCGGCAGGAAATAAATTGCCTTCAACCGGAACCGTCTTCATAAGTATCAAGGATGCAGACAAAGAGCCGATGGCCGGTATTGCAACATTGCTTGTCGAGTCAGGTTTTAAAATTGTGGCAACGCGCGGCACAAGGCTGTTCCTCTTGGAGAAAGGGATCCCGGCGGTAGGCATAAACAAGTTCCGTGAGGGTCATCCGAACATCGTAGAAGCCATGGAAGATGGAAAGATAGCGCTCGTCATCAACACCACCGCCGGCAAGCCTTCGGTGGGCGACTCATACATCATCCGCAGGACCGCTATTGAAAGAAAGATCCCGTATTTCACCACGATAGAAGGCGCCGGGGCATTTACAGCGTCCCTAGGGCACCTGAAGAGCACTGAAGAACCTAACGTCAGGTCCCTGCAGGAATATCACCTTGTTTAAATTTTAGAAAGATTCCAGTATCAAAAATTCAAGAGCACGTTCCTGGGGCCAGAATGTTGTCGAAGGGCAATCGTTGGCGGTGTGGTACGAAGAATAGACCACTTTGCCGCCGTTGCTCCCTATATCCATTGAGATAGTAAGGGGCCTGTCAGTGAGGCCGTCCAGCGCGGTGTTGCCGGAGGATATCCAGATCAAAGGTTCGTAACCCGTGTGCGCCGATACCATGTGGACCCAGTGATTAAGAAAGCCGCCAAGTGGCAGCAGGGCGTTGCTGAGAAGGGCTCCGGTCGCCTGATCCTGAACCTCAGGATAGCTACAGTCGTTCTCCGGATTGCCTGCCGTTGTTCCTCCGTGTGCGTTAACGTTTACACCTGAGAGCCACACCTCCATGGAAGTGGAGTTAACCATCGCGTCGATCGTGTTCCCGCCGGCGCCTGTCTGCGCAGCGTTCAGGGTCCCCGGGGTCGTTGCCGTGTCCGAGTCGCCCTCGAACTTCATCACATATGGAAAAGGCTGTTCGATAAAGTCGTAGGAAAGGTCGGTAACAAAAAGCCTTCCTCCGGCATTGACGTAGTTTTGAAGGACGGTCTTTCCGGTCGCTATATAGCTCTCATATGCGTCGCCGCAATTTACAAAGATGATATCGAACACCGGGGCCCCGTTGGAAACAAGCGGGTATGTGCCCAACAGATAGTTAACCCAAGTTTTGTATGAGATGCCGTTCTCTTCGCTGGTCGTGGAACCGGTACCGTCAATGATGGTCAGGTTCCTGCTGTATTCCGAGCCGTAAACAAATCCGCCTGTCCCGGCATCGACCCTGCCGTAGTCGCCGTTGCTATTGTCGCTCGTATCCGGGTCTGCCATTTTTGCGAGGACATCTTCCATTCTGTCAAGGTCGCCGGTGACAACCGCGACCTTGGGCCACGAAGTGACGCTCGCGGAAGAACCGACGGTTGTATATGATGTGTCGATCACGCAGACGTTGTTAGTACATGAAAGGGGCACGATAATTCTTAATGTGCCCTTTTGAATTACGACCTGTGTCGGGTTTCCTGTCAGCTGTGAAGTGTCGAGAGTGAAAGTCCCGTCGGCCGCCGTGCAGGTCGCTACCAACGCTTGGTCGGTGTCCGGCGCATTTTCACAGACCGTTCCGTCGGAAGCGACCAGCCCCTGAGAGAAGCTTCTGGTGGTGCTTCCGGAGGATGTGGTGGCAGAAGCGCCCGGGATGTAGACCGTAGCGCCTCCGATCTTAAGACCCGATTCTGTAACGACCTCTCCTGAGACTTCGATGGCGCCGTCAAGCCCTGTTCCCTCAATGGTTTGCCGAGTTTCAATTTCTCCAACTTCTGCTCCGCCGCTACTTCCACCTTCCGTGGTTGAACTGCCGCCACTTGACGAGTCGACGTCAGTAACTTTCTTCCCGCATGAGAAAGTAAGCAAAATTAACGCAAATACAATCAATCTTTTTATCATATCTTTCATATTATCACGAATTTTAACATTATGGTACGCTTAAAAGCGTCGGACCCTTTGGCATGGGGGGCGGTAATATAACCCGCTTATAGGCGTTTATAAGCATAAATAGCGCAGTCGGATAACTATTTTTGGTTATAAACCCAAAATTATCTAAGTAAGCAAGATTTTTTAATAAAAAGTGTTTTTTAGTCTTGACAAGAGGGGGGCTCTTATATAGAAGTCCGCCCCGTTGCATTTGTGATCTCTTACGAGTTGCAAATTAGACAATTGAAAATGAGAAATCAAAACGAAGGGGATTTTTACCCTTTTTTTGCCTAGCCAGCGAGTGAAAATCTGGCTTAGCCAGTTCGAGCGAGAGGGGTTTGGGGGAAGGAGCGAGTTCTTACGAGCGAGTCGTTCCCCCCATTTAATTTAAATAGCTCTTTGAAAACTTAATAGGAGAGAGAAAAGATCAAAAGAAAGTTTCAACTTTAATGACGTACTGTTTTATTAGTTAAATTGTATTGACCACGCGTTTTTTCATACGCGCGTTCGAAAGTTTAACCTGAGAGTTTGATTCTGGCTCAGAACGAACGCTGGCGGCGCGCCTAACACATGCAAGTCGAGCGGGAATTAGGGGGGCAACTCCCTATAGTACAGCGGCGCACGGGTGAGTAACACGTAGGTAATCTACCCTTTGCTGGGGAACAACTCCGCGAAAGCGAAGCTAATTCCGCATACCTTGAGCGCTCAATAATCTAATGTCCGGGGACACACACTTAATTCATGATTCGCGAATTAAGTGTGTGTCCCCAGACAAGTTTGTTGAGTGCTCAAGAAAGGTGGCCTCTATTTATAAGCTATCGGCAATGGATGAGCCTGCGCACTATCAGCTAGTTGGTAGGGTAATGGCCTACCAAGGCTACGACGGTTATCTGGTCTGAGAGGACGGCCAGACACACTGGAACTGAGACACGGTCCAGACTCCTACGGGAGGCAGCAGTGGGGAATATTGCACAATGGGCGAAAGCCTGATGCAGCGACGCCGCGTGGGTGATGAAGGTCTTCGGATTGTAAAGCCCTGTCGGGGGGAACGAAAACTTCCATAGCTAACATCTATGGGATGTGACGGTACTCCCAAAGGAAGCACCGGCTAACTCCGTGCCAGCAGCCGCGGTAATACGGAGGGTGCAAGCGTTGTTCGGAATTACTGGGCGTAAAGAGCCTGTAGGTGGATAGAGAAGTCGGGTGTGAAATCCCCGGGCTCAACCCGGGAACTGCATCCGAAACCATCTATCTTGAGTGCCAAAAGGGTACGTGGAATTCCCAGTGTAGCAGTGAAATGCGTAGATATTGGGAGGAACACCAGTGGTGTAGACGACGTACTGGGTGGCAACTGACACTGAGAGGCGAAAGCATGGGTAGCAAACAGGATTAGATACCCTGGTAGTCCATGCCGTAAACGATGGTCACTAGGTGTTGGCCCCCCTTGAAAGGGGTCAGTGCCGACGCAAACGCATTAAGTGACCCGCCTGGGAAGTACGGCCGCAAGGTTGAAACTCAAAGAAATTGACGGGGGCCCGCACAAGCGGTGGAGTATGTGGTTCAATTCGACGCAACGCGAAAAACCTTACCTAGGCTTGACATGTAGGGAATGCCGTAGAAATATGGCAGTGCCCGCAAGGGAGCCCTAACACAGGTGCTGCATGGCTGTCGTCAGCTCGTGTCGTGAGATGTTGGGTTAAGTCCCGCAACGAGCGCAACCCACGTCCATAGTTGCGACCACGTAATGGTGAGCACTCTATGGAGACCGCCGGTGTTAAACCGGAGGAAGGTGTGGATGACGTCAAGTCCTCATGGCCTTTATGCCTAGGGCTACACACGTACTACAATGGATGTTACAAAGGGTCGCCAACCCGCGAGGGGGAGCCAATCCCAAAAAAGCATCCCAAGTTCAGATTGCAGTCTGCAACTCGACTGCATGAAGGCGGAATCGCTAGTAAACGCAGATCAGCATGCTGCGTTGAATACGTTCCCGGGCCTTGTACACACCGCCCGTCACACCACGAAAGTTGTCTATACCAGAAGTAGGTGAGCTAACCGCAAGGAGGCAGCCTCCCAAGGTATTGGCAATGATTGGGGTGAAGTCGTAACAAGGTAGCCGTAGGGGAACCTGCGGCTGGATCACCTCCTTTCTAGGATATACAAGGAAACTTTCTGATCAAAGTATCTCTCCTATTTAGTGTTCAAAGAGCGCATGTCGTTCTTTGTTATAAAGTTTAATAGATGGGGAATTATGTCGTTCTGCTGGGCCTGTAGCTCAGTTGGTTAGAGCACACGCCTGATAAGCGTGAGGTCGGCAGTTCGATTCTGCCCGGGCCCACAAATGCCGCTAATGCGTCATCGTGACTAGTGAATCGTGATTAGTTTTTACAAATCACGATTTACGAATAACAAGTTACATTGCGCCGAAGGCGCAATCGGGGAAGTAGCTCAGCGGGAGAGCACCTGGTTTGCATCCAGGGGGCCGTGGGTTCAAATCCCATCTTCTCCACAGACTCGTGATTTGTGACTTGTAATTAGTGACTAGTTACAAGTCACAAATTACGATTTACGGAATTTAAGGTTCTTTGACAATTTCATAGGATTAATAAGCGTTTAATTTTTTTAAGCGCAATACAATTTCGAACGAGGTCTCTTAAAACAGTTTCTAGTAAGTAGTGTCTTTAAAAACACTATTTATTTATAAGCTTGGTCAAGTGAAGTAAGGGCGATTGATGGATGCCTAGGCGATCGACGGCGACGAAGGACGTAGAAGGTTGCGATAAGCCACGGGGAGCTGCCAAACAAGCTTTGATCCGTGGATCTCCGAATGGGGAAACCCTCTCATCTGAAAAGGGTGAGAATCCTACACTGAATACATAGGTATAGGAAGCAAACTCCAAGAAGTGAAACATCTCAGTAACGGAAGGAAAAGAAATCAAATCAGAGATTCCCCTAGTAGTGGCGAGCGAACGGGGAACAGCCTAAACCGAGTGGACGCAAGTCCTTTCGGGGTTGCGGGACTGCAATGTGGAATTGTGCGAAGGTAAGTGAACAGTCTGGAAAGTCTGGCCATAGAGCGTGATAGCCGCGTAACATAAACCATAGCACATCCTAGCAGTATCCCAAGTACCACGGGGCACGTGGAACCCTGTGGGAATCCGGGTGGACCATCATCCAAGGCTAAATACGTACGATCGACCGATAGTGAACTAGTACCGTGAGGGAAAGGTTAAAAGTACCCAGGAATGGGAGTGAAATAGTACCTGAAATCAATCGCCTACAAGCAATCGGAGGGCTATGTCCCGCAAGGGATATGCCTGACGGTGTGCCTTTTGCATAATGAGTCAGTGAGTTATTGGTGCAGGCGAGGTTAAGCCCCTAAAGGGCGGAGCCGTAGCGAAAGCGAGTCTCAAATGGGCGAATAGTCTGCACTAATAGACCCGAAGCCAGCGCGATCTACCCATGATCAGGGTGAAGGCCGCTTAACGGCGGCTGGAGGTCCGAACGAGTGGATGCTGCAAAATCCTTCGATGAGTTGTGGGTAGGAGTGAAAGGCTAAACAAGCCTGGTGATAGCTGGTTCTCCTCGAAATATATTGAGGTATAGCCTCGAGCGGTTACTACCGGAGGTAGAGCACTGAATGGGCTAGGGAACTTACCAGTTTACCAAACCTAATCAAACTCCGAATGCCGGTGGGTTAACTCGGGAGTCAGACGTCGGGCGCTAAGGTCCGGCGTCAAAAGGGGAAGAGCCCAGACCGCCAGCTAAGGTCCCTAAATAATAGCTAAGTGTCTAAGGATGTGGAGTTACTCAGACAGCCAGGAGGTTGGCTTAGAAGCAGCCATCCTTTAAAGAAAGCGTAACAGCTCACTGGTCGAGTGAATCTGCGCCGAAAATGTACCGGGGCTAAAGCTATTTACCGAAGCTGCGGACTCTATAGCAATATAGAGTGGTAGAGGAGCATTCCGTACGCCTGCGAAGGCCGACCGAAAGGACGACTGGAGGTATCGGAAGAGCTTATGCTGACATGAGTAGCGAAAAAACAAGCGAGAAACTTGTTCGCCGTAAGTCTAAGGTTTCCTGGGGAAGGTTAATCCGCCCAGGGTTAGTCGGGTCCTAAGCCGAGGCAATATGCGTAGGTGATGGACAACAGGTTAATATCCCTGTACCGCTAATAACGCGTTAAAACCTAAGGAGGGACGCATGGAGCCGGATGATCCCACTATCGGATGTGGGTGTAAGTACGTAGGGCGTGTGTGAGGCAAATCCCGCACACTTATTTAAATATTGAGCCCGAGATACGATGCCGAAGAGGAGCAATCCTCGCAAAGTCATTTATGCTCTGTGCCTAGAAAATCTTCGTAGGGAGTGTTATTAGTG
The DNA here is from genome assembly GCA_002796305.1 of Deltaproteobacteria bacterium CG11_big_fil_rev_8_21_14_0_20_49_13. Lineage (NCBI taxonomy): Bacteria > Deltaproteobacteria > Deltaproteobacteria bacterium CG11_big_fil_rev_8_21_14_0_20_49_13. The sequence goes on along the minus strand of PCWZ01000027.1, from coordinate 4,425 downwards.
CCCGTACCGCAAACCGACACAGGTAGACGGGTAGAAGATACCAAGGCGCTTGAGAGAACCCTAGTTAAGGAACTCTGCAAATTAGCACCGTAACTTCGGGAGAAGGTGCATCTTGATTTGTGAAAGAACTTGCTTCTGGAGCATTTTGAGATCGCAGTGAAATGGTGGCTGCGACTGTTTAACAAAAACACAGGACTCTGCAAAGTCGAAAGATGACGTATAGGGTCTGACACCTGCCCGGTGCTGGAAGGTTAAGGTGAGATGTCAGCTCGTAAGAGCGAAGCATTGATCCGAAGCCCCAGTAAACGGCGGCCGTAACTATAACGGTCCTAAGGTAGCGAAATTCCTTGTCGGGTAAACCAAATGGAACTTGCCCGAGTGTCGACGCGAGTTGACACATGTAAACCGACTCATATGGTGGAAACCCAACGAATGTTGGACAATGCCATGGGAACCCTGATATATAATGTATGTCGGGGACCTGAACGACTGATCCGAAAGGAGAGATTCATCCCAGCGGATGAATAACACGTCGGCTCTTGCACAAGAAAGGTAAGCTATGGAGATGAAATCGTATGTCACTGGTTTTGTGGATGGAGAAGGGTGCTTTTCGGTCTCGTTTTCTATCAGAGATAAGATGAAAATGGGATTGGAGGTAAGACCGAGTTTTGCAGTCAGTCAGCATAAACGTAATAAGGATATTATCTTAGAACTGCAAAGATTTTTCGGTTGTGGCGGAGTAAGATTTTGCAAGCGGGACCAGAATTTTAAGTTTGAGGTAAGGTCCACAGCAGATCTTATAAATAAGGTGATCCCGCACTTTGAAAAGTATCCACTGCAAACATCTAAAATGTCTGATTTTGAGGCATTTAGAGAAGTTTGCGGGTTGGTTCATAGTAATCATCATCTAAATCCGGAAGGAATGAAGAAGGTGATAGAACTAAGTGAACTAGTGAACAAGACCGGTAAAAAGAGATACGATAGGAATGATCTCCTAAAACTTATTGCAAGATGAAGGAATAGTCTGAACATTATGGCAACATAATGCTAACCAATTGAAGTTCCGACCTGCACGAATGGTGTAACGATAGCCACACTGTCTCAACTGGGGACTCAGCGAAATTGTACTGGCAGCGCAGATGCTGCCTACCCGCGGAAAGACGGAAAGACCCTGTGCACCTTTACTGCAACTTGACAGTGTAATTCGGGGCTGTTTGCGTAGGATAGGTGGGAGGCTTTGAAACCTGGATTCTGGTTCAGGTGGAGCCACCCTTGAAATACCACCCTGATAATTCTGGATTACTAACTTATCTGCCTATATCGGCGGAGAGGACACTGTCTGGTGGGTAGTTTGACTGGGGCGGTTGCTTCCAAAAGAGTAACGGAAGCGCGCGATGGTTCCCTCAGGCCGATTGGAAACCGGCCGTTGAGTGTAAGAGCAAAAGGGAGCTTAACTGCGAGACTTACAAGTCAAGCAGGTACGAAAGTAGGTTCTAGTGATCCGGTGGTCCCGTATGGAAGGGCCATCGCTCATCGGACAAAAGGTACGCCGGGGATAACAGGCTGATCGCATCCAAGAGTTCATATCGACGATGCGGTTTGGCACCTCGATGTCGGCTCATCACATCCTGGGGCTGTAGCAGGTCCCAAGGGTTTGGCTGTTCGCCAATTAAAGTGGTACGCGAGCTGGGTTCAGACCGTCGTGAGACAGGTCGGTCCCTATCTTCCGTGGGCGTTAGAGATTTGAGGGGATCTGTTCATAGTACGAGAGGACCTGAATGGACGGACCTATGGTGCACCGGTTGTCACGCCAGTGGCACAAGCCGGGTAGCTAAGTCCGGTCGGGAGAACCGCTGAAAGCATCTAAGCGGGAAACCCACCCCAAGATAAGATCTCTCTTTTAGACCACTCGTAGACCACGAGTTTGATAGGCCAGGTGTGGAAGCACAGTAATGTGTGGAGCTAACTGGTACTAATTGGTCGATTGAACTTGACCATTTTCTACTCCGCTAATGGCGGAGTGGAATCAGAGGCCTCGTTCGAAATTTATTGCGCTATTTGATAACTAATATGTCATTCTGAGGGCAAAGCCCGAAGAATCTCCTGCACGCAGTTTTGTAAGGGAGTTCTTTCGACTTGCTTCGCTCGCTCAGGATGTAAGATTCTGTATGCTCGCCGTCCGCGTGCGCGTCCGCCGAGCTAACAGAATCTAACGCTTCTGGTGACCTTGGAGGAGGGGCAACACCCGTTCCCATACCGAACACGGCCGTTAAGCCCTCCATCGCCGATGGTACTGCAGGGTATCCCTTGTGGAAGAGTAGGACGTTGCCAGATTTAATTTAACGAACCCCCGTAGCAATACGGGGGTTTCGTGTTTTTGGAATTAACCTGCTTGATTAAGCTATAAAAAAATGATATGGTGTTTTAACTTTTGGTTGGGAACTTTTTTGGTTAAATACCATAGAAGCGAGCAATAATGACGTTAAGAAAAATAAAAACGATACTTACGGCTCAGAAACTAATTCTGGCTAAGAAATTCAATGTCAAAGAAATTGCTCTTTTCGGTTCGTATGTCAGAGGAGAGAATAAGAGTAACAGCGATATAGATATCTTAGTTGAATTTTTCCAACCAATCGGTCTGTTTGCTTTCATGGATTGCGAAGAATATCTCGAAAAAATACTCGGCATAAAAGTAGATCTTGTATCGAAAAAAGCATTGAAACCCCAAATAGGCAAACAAGTTCTTAAGGAAATGATACCGGTATGATAAAGAAGGAATACGGAGATTATATACAAGATATTCTTGATTCCATAAATGATGCTGTATCTTTTACCAGCGGAATGACATTTGACAGTTTCTCCAATGACAAGAAGACAGCCAACGCTGTTATTAGGAGCATAGAGGTTATGGGAGAGGCGGCCAAGAATGTTCCGGAAACACTGCGAAAAAAATATCCCACTGTTCCTTGGAAACAAATGGCTGGAATGAGGGATAAACTTATTCACGAATATTCGGGTGTAGATTTAGAAACCGTTTGGAAAACCGCGACAGAAGACCTGCCATCGATTAAACCGATCATTCTAAATGTATTAGAAAATATTTGACATCAGAGTCCCGATTTTTTTGTGTACAAAAAGGCGTCAGACGCCTTTTGGGGGGCTTTGGTAAAGTTGTTCAAATGGTGATTTTAGGGTATTTTAAAGGAGTCTTATAATGGAAATAGGAATAATCGGTTCATCGCAGTCGGGAAAGAGCACGATCTTTCAGATAATGACCGGCGTCAACAGCCGGGAGATATTTGGCGAGCGGTTCGTTAAAGGTACTGCCAATATCCCAGATGCCCGCTTTGAAAAGCTGGTCGAGATATTCAAGCCTGCCAAGGTCTCGCCGGCCGTAGTTCCGTTCACTGACGTCAACCTTTCCGGAAAAGAGGCCTGGGACAAGGCGCGAAACGGCCTGTCCGGCGCTGACGGTTTTCTCCACATTATAGATGCCTTTACCACCCAGGATGTTGCGGAGCTTGCAAAATCATACAGGAGCCTTACGGACGACCTGATACTTGCCGACCTTATCGTGGTAGAGAACAGGCTCGAACGCCTTCAAAAGACGAAAGCAAGCGTCAAACCAGAGGACGCCATACATGCCAAGGTATTACCGCACGCCAAAGAACTTTTAGAGAACGGCAAACTCTTGCGTGAATTGAAACTCTCACAGGATGAGTTCAATTCGCTCAAGGGTTTTACTTTTTGGACCATCCGGCCGGAACTTGTTGTGTTGAATATTGCGGAAGATATTCCCCACGATGTCATTGCGAGCGCGAGCGAAGCAATCTCCAGCATGCACTCGGGTAATACATCTAATATCATCAATATATGCTGTCAGATAGAGCTCGAAATAGCGGCCCTGCCTCCCGCCGAGAGGGGGGAGTTCCTGGCCTCCATGAACATTAAAGAACCTGCCTTTGAAAGGATAATTAAGGCCTCATTCGCCTCAATAGGCCGCATGTTCTATTTTACGGTAGGCGAGGACGAAGTGAAGGCCTGGGTCGTTCCGACCAATTCCACTGCTCCCAAGGCAGCCTCGGCCATCCACAAGGACTTTGAGCGCGGTTTCATCAAGGCGGAAGTGGTGGGCTACGACGACTTCATCAATTGCGGCGGAACGCTTGCCGGAGCAAAACAAGCCGGAAAATTCCGTCTTGAAGGAAAAGAATACATCGTTAAGGACGGCGATATCATCAACTTCAGGTTCAACGTTTAGTCTTTCGGCGAAGTCGAGAAGCGATTTATTATCCTATTTTGTCGATTTCTGGCGTTTAACCCAACTTGCGCGTAACTACTCAAGCAAATTCTAGAAGTGGGTTCGAGAAAGGCTTGGCAAGTGGCTGAAAATGTGGTATTTTTCTGGGTGAGATGGAAGGCGAG
>PCWZ01000026.1 GCA_002796305.1 Deltaproteobacteria bacterium CG11_big_fil_rev_8_21_14_0_20_49_13 | reverse complement strand
GCAAACACTTGATTTATGGAGATTGCTTCGTCGCTGGACGCTCCTCGCAATGACATAACAATGGGTTTATAGAGGTGCCCTCAAATTTATCTTCAACTTTCGGCCAGTATTTCTGCTATATCTAGCGTTTGAATCTTCTCCGCCTTCTTTTCTCTGGCGGCGTCGGATATCATCGTCAGGCAGAAGGGACATGCGCTTGCAATTTTTTCGGAGCCTGTCTTTTGCAGGTCCTCCAGTCGTTTGTGATTGATGCGTGTGCCGAGGTTCTCTTCCATCCACATCCGCCCGCCGCCCGCGCCGCAACAGCGGCCACGGTCCTTGGTCTCTTTCGGTTCGACCACTTCATAGCCCGCCGCCTTCAGTATCTCGCGCGGGGCGTTGTAGATATTGTTATAGCGGCCGAGGTAGCAGGAGTCGTGATAGGTTATCGTGCGATCGTGCGGTCTTTCTATCGTGCTATTGCAGAGAGATAATTTGTTGTTTTCGATCAGATTCAATAAGAATTCCGTATGATGATGCACTTCGTAATTCCCCCCGAACTGCGAATATTCGTTCTTCAATGTGTTATAACAGTGAGGACAGGTCGTTATTATCTTCTTCACCCCGTATTTTCCAAAGGTGGCCATGTTCTCTTTGACGAGCGTTTGGAAAAGATATTCGTTGCCTAGTCTTCGTGCGGAGTCGCCGTTACATTTTTCTTCAGCGCCTAAGATGCCGAAGGAAACGCCCGCTTTTTGCAGGAGTTTTACGAAGGCCCTGGTCACTTTCTTGGCGCGTTCATCAAATGAGCCGGCGCATCCCACAAAGTAGAGATATTCTACCTTTGGATCTTCGGCTAGGGTCTTAACGTTCATCTCTTTTGCCCAGTCTCCGCGCGTAGAATACCCTATCCCCCAAGGGTTATAGTTCTTTTCGATGTTCTGGAGCGCTGTTTGCGCTTCGGGAGAGATGGCTCCCTGCATGAGCACCTGATGCCTGCGCATGTCTGTTATCTTATCGACATATTCAATGAAGACGGGGCACGCCTCTTCACACGCCTTGCACGTTGTACAGCTCCAAATGGTATCCGCCTTCACCACGTTATCAACAAGGGGAGGTAGCTCAAGTTTTTGTGCCGAGGCCTTTCCGTCCGCAGGTATCGTCCATGAGAACTTGAACGAAGGAGTCTCTTCATAGAGATGGTCGCGTAGCGCTACCGAAAGCTCCTTTGGCGAGAGCGGTTTTTCAGTGGCGAACGCCGGGCACTGCTCCTGACACCTTCCGCATTCGGTACAGCTGTAAAGGTCAAGGAACTGCTTCCGGTTGAACTCGGTTATCTTGTTAACGCCGAAGGTGGTTATCTTCTCATCCTCTAGGTTGATGGAAGAAAGGGCCCCGGCCGGTTCCATTTTTTGCAGGAAGACGTTGGGAATGGAGGTAATGATGTGGAAATGCTTGCCATACGGTAGCCAGTTAAGGAACCCGAGTACGAGTATTATGTGGGTGAAGTAGGAGAAATTGTACCACACATCTGCCTCGATCGCGAAGTCCGTGACCATGAGCAAGAGGATCGTTACGAGTATTATGTTGGCCTCGAGCGAAAGGGTAAGTCTCTTGGTCTTTAAAAATATCCTTCTAAAAAGAAGGGCCAAGCATCCTATTATGACAAGAACTTCAAAAAAAATCTTGAACATTGTATATGCATGACCGGCAGGTGAGGAGAGGAACGAGCCGGCAAATCCCGCATCAAAGCCCTTTGCGAAGATTATCGTGGTTCCAGGGGTTACCGCACAAAAGCCCCAGAATATGAAGGCGTGCATAAGGCCGCTTACGCGTCCGTGCTTGAAGAACTTTTTTTGGCCTATTGCGTAAAGAAAGACCCTCCAAAGTCTGGTGCCCAGCCTGTTTATGTCCTTTATCGGAGCGGCTATCTTTAAGGTCGTCCACCTGTTGTAGGCTGTAAAGATGAAGCACAAAAGACCGATTCCAAGAATGATACCGACCGTGGCAGGAAACATAAAACCCCCTATTGTTAGGTTGGGTATTAAAGTTGACTGATAAAATCAACCGAAACTTATTTTTACTGAACTGCGGGCGGCGCCATTATGGGAGTGACCGGAGCCGCGGGAGCCGCTGATGGCGCAGGTGCTGGAGGAGTTGGCGTTGTTACCGGGGCCGGAGCGGGCGGTGTCGGAGTTGCCACAGGTGTAGGTGGCGCCGCGGGAGTTGGTGTCATGGCCGGCGCAGCAGGTGCCTGTGGGGTCGGTGTGGCGGTTGGCGGAGGAGTTATCTGCGGGGCCGGAATTGCCTGAGGTACCGTTGGTGCCGCATGGATAGGAGGAGTTGAGCCTGTAGGAGGCGTTCCGGGGACCTGAACTCCTGGGTATCCTATCTTAACTTCTGGGGCCTTTGTCGCGCCTTCTTCCGCCTTAAAGTATTCGCGATCCTTCGGGAACTTAAAGATGCCAACTATCATATTGTTCGGGAACATCTTGGCGTAGGTGTTGTACGTCTGGACCGCCTCGTTATATCGGTTTCTCTCTACCGCTATTCTATTTTCCGTTCCGGCCAGTTCATCCTGAAGGGCCAGGAAGTTCTGGTTGGCCTTGACGTCGGGATAACGTTCTATCATCGCCATGAGGTTAAAAAGGGATCCGGATACTGCGGAGTCGGCCTTCATCTTGTCGCCGACGTTTCCGCCCTGAACCGCTTTTGCCCACATGCTTCTTGCTTCGGCGACCTTTATGAAGACTTCCTGCTCGTGGACGGCATATGCCTGGACCACGTTCACAAGGTTGGGGATAAGGTCGTTCCTTCTCTGTAAGACGTTCTCTACCTGTCCCCACGATTTGTCGACGTTCTGTCCTTCGGCGACCAACGTGTTATATTTGCTGATGCCCCATTGGACAATTCTGAAGCCGATGCCGGCAAGCACTACAAGTACCACAAGACCGATGACCAGTTTTTTCATGATTTAAGCCCTTTATTTTGATGGGGGGAACGACCGGCTCGGCAACCCTCGCCGTTTCCCCCCAAGCCCCTTTCACTCGCACTGGCAAAGCCAGATGCTCGCTCACTTTCTGATGGGGGGAACGACCGGCTCGGCAACCCTCGCCGTTTTCCCCCAAGCCCCTCTCGTTCGCGCGGAGTAAATCCGACGCTCGCTTACAATTTATCTACATACCTAATCACAGCTTCTATCGAAGTCAAGCATTGCTCGATCTTTTCCATTGCCTCTTCTTTTCGCCAGATGCGATTTTTCTCTCTTACATCGATTATCTCGAGCATTATCGTAATATCGGTGTCAACTAATTTTGTAAGCTGTTCCACAATCTCTTTTTTGGAAGGTGCCGGCTCTACTCCGGAAAGCCTGAGCACACCGCTGAATATAGCAAAGAACGATGACGACGATTCGAGCATCAGTTCTATAAGCTCTTTAGGTCTGTCGGAGAGGAGCGCCATCCTCTGCCTGAAGGCAAGTATCTTGCTCCTGAGCTCATGTTCGCACTGGTGGCGAAGGTTCCGTCCGTCTATCTTTATGCCGGCGAAGACATCGTTGCCATAAAGGACCTTGTTTCTTGCGGTAATATCGCTGAATTCGATGGGGAATACGTCGGCGGCGCCATCTATTATCTCCTTGGTGAAGAAGATCGGGAGAGGATTGCCGTTCTTGACCCATTTTTTGAGCGTCTTGTTGGATCGGGCTATTTCTACCGGCGCAATGTTCTTAAGAACGATTATGGTGTTAATGTCCGAACGGCCGGAGTGAAACTCTCCGTCCGCGGCCGAGCCGTAGAGAACGACCGCATCTAGGTTCTCGGCATAGGCCTTTTTAAGATCTTTGGTGAATTCCGTTACGTTCATAATTATACCTCATAATGTATGTCATCCTTAGCCATAGGCGAAGGTTCCAGAGTGTACGCTCGGGATTCTTCGCTCTCGTTCAGAATGACTACCTCCTTACCATCTGCCACTCGCTCCTCCGCCTCCGGACATTCCGCCGCCGAATCCGGAAAAACCGCCGCCAAAACCGCCCCTGAAAGAACCGCCGCGTCCGCCTCCGAAGCTCGAAAGTATAAATAGCGCCGCCCACGGGTTTTTGATGAAAAGGAGGACGATAAATACTATGAATATTACCTTGAATATCTTGCCCGCCAGCGATTCCTTTTTTTCGGGCCCTTCCTGTAGTGAGTATATTGGGGTTGCAGGAGATATATTTCCAGCCGCCAAGGCGTCGAATTCGACCTCGGTCTTCTTTGCAACGGTCGAAACCACCTCAACCGCTCCGTTTAATATTCCCAATGAAAAGTTTCCGTCGCGGAAGTGGGGGATCATTGTGTCGCGAACGATCCTTCCGGCGAGAGCGTCATTTATATAAGGTTCGAGTCCGTAGCCGACCTCAATGCGTATCTGCCTGTCATTCGGTGCGACAAGGATGAGTATCCCGTTATCTTCCCTGGCCGGACCGACACCCCAGTCTTTGAACATGGCGACCGCGTAATTTTCTATCGGCTCGTTATCCAGCGTCTGAACGGTTGCCACCACGATTTCATTCGCAGTAGCCTTTTGGAATTGTGTGAGCATGCTATCTAACCGGACCCTTGTCTGGGGGTCTATTATATTGGCGAAATCATTTACAAACCCAACGGGTTTGGGGAATGTGAGGGCGGACGCCAAAGAAGGAACTACGAGGAAGAGTAGTATGAGGGCCGTTTTTTTTATGGCTTGCATTGGAAAGCCTGCCTAGCATATCTAGAGTGCCCATTGCAATTTTTTATTCTTCGAGCTTGTCGAGAAGATAAAATCAGTCTTCTCGGCTTTGCTCGAAGACTATTGGAATATGTGCTACGCGATACCAGGCAAAATTGCGGCGATAGAAGGCAGGGTCGCAACGGTCGACTATTTCGGCGAGAAGAGAAAGGCCTATGTCGATCTGGTTGAGGACCTTGTCATAGGCGAGAACGTATATGCGCAGGGTGGTTTTGTTATCCGTAAGATATCGGATGAAGAGGCCAAGGAGACCTTAAAGATTTGGGAAGATATCTTCTTTAAACTGAAAGAGCAGGACAAGAAACTTGCGAACGACCCCAAGACGCTCTACGATCGTGCGAACGCCATCAGACAGAAGCATCAGGACAACTCCTGCTGTGTGCACGGAATAATTGAGTTCTCTAACTACTGCGCCGAAGATTGTCACTATTGTGGCATCAGAAAGAGCAATAAAGAGCTGACGCGCTACCGGATGGACATTCCCGAAATTCTAAACGCGGTGGATGAAGCGGTGGCGTTAGGTTTTCAGGCGCTGGTCCTTCAATCCGGCGAAGACCCATTTTACACCGATGACAAGCTCGCGCAGATAGTTCGCGATATTCGCGCGCGGCATCCGGTGCTTATCTTTGTCTCGGTCGGAGAGCGTAGCGCCGATACGTATAAAAGGATGTACGACGAAGGGGCAAGGGGGGCGCTTCTGCGCTTTGAAACCTCGAATCCGGATATATATGCGAAGATAAAACCAGACCTCCGTCATTCCCGTGAAAACGGGAATCTAGAATGCATGAACGAGGTCCCCACTTCCGTGGGGATGACGGACGGAGATGATGGACTATCAGCGCGCCTGAAACTTATCAACGACCTGCGCGAAATGGGTTATCTCATCGTTACCGGTTTTCTCATCGGTCTTCCAGATCAAAAGCACGAGGATATCATGCAGGATATAAAGATGACCTCTAAGCTAGGGGCCGAGATGTTCTCGTTCGGTCCTTTTGTTCCGCATCCGCAAACTCCGCTCGCTAGCGAAAAGGCTCCGTCCCTTAAAAAGACGCTCGACATCATTGCCAACGCCCGCGTTATGAACCCTGAGGCAAAGATACTGGTCACAACCGCGCTTGAAACGTTGTGGGGTCTTGACGGTGCCAAACAGGGACTTATGGCGGGTGCCAATTCTTTAATGATAAATGTCACGCCCATGAAGTACCGACGTCTTTACGATATCTATCCCAACCGTTTTGGGACCGACCTTGACACACAAGAACATGTCAACAAGGTGATAGAGCTCCTGCGTTCCATCGGCCGCGCCCCAACAGATCTCAGCGTTAATGCTTAAGTTTTTATTCGCTTGAACGGGTGGGGAGTTTATTATAGACATTCCGCATGAATTTAAAGGCCGTTGATCAAGATCAGATAGTCAACCTTTTAAAAAGGCGTTCGCGTCCTTCAAGGGATGATGTGAACCGCGTGATTCTTAAGGGTACCGACAAAAAGGGCCTTTCTCTGGAAGATGTAGCGGTTCTTGTCAACGCCAACGAACCGGACGAGATCAATAAGATGTTTCACGCGGCATCCAAAATAAAAGAAGAGATATACGGCGAACGTCTGGTCCTTTTTGCCCCTCTTTACATCTCCGATTATTGCGTAAACGAATGTGCCTATTGCGGATTTCATCTCACGAACGAAGCGTTCAAACGCCGCATGCTTTCACTCGATGAGATAGCAAAAGAGGCCGAGTGTCTCATCAATATGGGGCACAAGCGCGTTCTTATCGAGTTTGGCGAGGACCCCGATAAAAATAGTATCGATTATGTTTGTAGCGCCATCAAGACTATCTACGGCGTAAAAGGTAAAGGCGGCAATTCGATAAGAAGGGTGAACGTAAATATTGCATCGACCTCCGTTGAAAATTACAGACGCTTGGAGAAAGAGGGCATCGGCACATATCAGCTATTTCAGGAGACATATCATCGAGACACATATGAAAAACTCCACAAAGGCCTCAAGGGTGATTACGACCGCCAGATAACCGCCCATGACCGGGCGCGTGAAGCCGGACTCGATGATCTCGGCATCGGCGCGCTTTTCGGTCTCTATGACTGGCGCTTCGAAACTATGGCGCTCGTTGCCCATGCCGAATATATGGAGAGTCATTTGGGTGTCGGCCCTCACACTATTTCTGTGCCGCGTTTTTGCGGCGGCGAAGGTATAAACTACAGGCCGGAATATCCTGTTGGTGATGAAGAATTCCTAAAACTGATCACTATTTTGAGAATTGCCGTGCCTTATGCCGGACTGATACTTTCAACCCGTGAGCCGCCAGATTTGCGCAGACGTGCGTTTCAGATGGGCATTTCTCAGGCGAGTGCGGCATCGGTCTGTACGCCCGGCGGATATGCGGGGAAGAGGTCGGAAAGAAAAGAGCAATTCGAGATACAAGACGATCGTCCCGTTGACGAAGTTGTCAGGTCGGTCATTGACGACGGTCTGCTCCCCAGTTTTTGCACCGCGTGTTATCGCATAGGCAGAACCGGCAAGACTTTTATGGACCTTGCAAAGTCTGGAGATATCCATGAATTCTGCAGACCGAACGCCATTCTTACGTTCGCCGAGTATCTGGAAGATTTTGGAGACGAAAGGTCAAAAGATAGGGGCGGAAAAATCATGGCAAAGTTCATCTCTCGAATAATCAGCCCCAAACTTAAGGCCGAGACTCTAAAGAAGCTGGAAGAGATAAAAAGTGGAAAACGCGATCTCTTCTTTTAGCTCCGGCAGTGGGGGACGCCGGTCTTTATTCGCCGGCAAGATCTACAAGTTCCATCTCCCGTCCATTTTTGATCCCGATACGCTCAGATGAGCATTTGGGGCATTTTGGCGGTAGATAGGTAAGGGGAGCATGGGCTATCGCATGTGCAAATCCGTGGTCTTCGAACCTTTCATCACCGAAAAGCGTGAGGCATTGGTAGCATTCAAGCAGGACCTTTACCTTTTCAATTTCAAGCTTGGCTTTTTCAAGCCGCGTTCCTTTGGCATAGGTCAGAAAACCGAAAGAGATCTGGTCCGGATAGACGGCGGCCATTTGACCCATGCGCAGACGCAACACCTTGACGTGAGCAATATTATTTGCCTCCGCAGCCCTGTCGGCCGCAACCACGACCTTCCGTATAATCGTCAGTTCATGCATAAAAGGAGATGGGCTGCTTTTTAGCCAGGGAAAGCGCCCTTTTTAATAGGCAAATTAGCAGTTGTCAAGGGCTTTCAAAATGTTGGGACCCCAAAAGACTTGAAGTTATGAACTAAATATGTTCGATCAAGGGTAATCAAGAGGAGGAGAAAAATTATGAGTATAGCACGGGATGCGATTAATGCGGTGTTTGATGGAGGCACAAACGCGATTGATGTCTACAACGAGGCGATAAGAGATAATCTTGTTACGGTTGGAGAGGTCGCGGACATTCGATCGGCGATGGTGGCAGGAATGGACGAGGACGGAAATTTTCAAAGAGATGATTTAAGATTGTTTGCACATATGGTTAGATGCCAAAAGGAGACGTCGAGGTTTAATAACGCGCCGGTGCGTTATGAAAATAACGCCACTAAAATACTCGTGGGAGACAGCAGGTTAACCGAACAGGTAATAAAAGAATGTGAAATGATAGAAAAAGCGCCGACCAGGATCGTTGCAGGTGGGTGTCTGGGAGGATTAGGATGGTGGACAGGTTCAAGGGCTATAGCTGCTGTCGAAACCAGCCTACTAGACAGGGTCCTTTTTAGTGCAGTTGGCGTTATTTTCTTGTTCGCTGGTGTTGGAGCCGTGGTCATGGGCATTGACGATGCCATGAAAGATGCCACCATGTGTGAAGCCGTTATCCGGAGCCAATAATTCCTTGCGGTTTTAAGATATATCCGTAAAATACGCGTCAATATGCCCCTTTCTCCACGCGAAGAACTTATCCGAATCCAGAGAAAGCTCTGGCTCAAGAACAAAGAGATAATTAGCAATTCCATTGTTGTGAAGGAACCGGGTTTTGCCGCCTACGAGAAGAAGTACACAAAGGCGGTCGCCGGTTACGAACGCGTTGCAACGCACGATGAGATACTTTCGGCCATAAAAGATTCGCAGATAATATATGTGGGCGACTATCATACCTGCAATCAGAGCCAGCGTTCGTTCTTAAGGATATTAAAGGCCATATACCCCGATAACGAGAACATGATGATCGGGCTGGAGCTCATTCATAAGAAGCATCAAAAGGTCCTTGATAATTTTATGGACGGTAAAATGGAAGAGAAGGAGTTCTTAAAGAAGATCGGCCTTCGTGAGCATTGGGTGTTTGACCTTTGGGCCAATTTTAAACCGCTCTTTGATTTTGCGCAGTACCACGAATTACCGGTTTTCGGGATCGACGCCGCCCATCATAACGCCGGGCTTGAAGAACGCGATGAGGCCACGGCAAAATTAATAGTTGATATCGCTGAAAAACATCCCGATCATAAGATCTTCGTCTTGATAGGGGACCTGCATCTTGCCCACTTGCCGGAGGCCGTGCTAAAGTTACTTCAAAAATCCGACATCCGGCATCCGATTTCCGACCTCATTCTCTATCAGAACAGCGACGCTATTTACTGGGACCTTGCGGAAAAGGGGCTCGACCACAGGGTCGAGGTGGTAAAGATAAGCGAGCGCAAATTCTGCCGGATGAACACACCTCCGATCGTTTGCCAGCAGTCATACATAAACTGGCTGGAGCACGAAGAAGGGGAGATAGACTTCGCCGATTCCAAATCGAGCTTCATAGATCTGGTCGACCATATCTCTAAATTTCTGGGGATAAATATCGGCGACGAAAAAGAGAAGGTGGATGTTTATACCTGTGGGGACCTTTCATTTTTTGAGCGGCTAAAAGAGGGCGGCAAGTTCACGCCGCGTGAGCTCAAAGCGCTCAAGCGGCAGATACTTGCCAGCGAAAGCTATTTTATAGCCGAAAAGAGGGTGGTTTATCTTGCGAACCTTTCGATAAACCACGCTGCGGAAGAGGCCGCTCACTTCTTAAAGCATGTTTGTTCCGGTACTGAAGAGAGGCGTTCGATGGAAGACGCCTTTTACGCAAATATCCTGCATGAAGGGCTGGCGTTCTTTGGCTCAAAGCTTGTCAACCCCAAGCGTAAATGTTTTCACGAGCACGAGTTCAAGGGGCTCGTTTCATATTTTTCCACCGTCAGGGTCCCTCAGGATAGAAGGCTCGAGTTCGAAACGGCGTTTAGCGTTATCGACTTTCTCTCTTCCGGTGAAAGATATTTGAACGATGGCAAGATAGTGAAGGTCCTTCGCAGCGACCTGTTCTTCGCGGTGACCCATGCGCTCGGTTATATGCTGGGCGACAAACTATTTTACGCCATGATGAGCGAGAGGATGGCAAAAGAAGAGCTCAAAAGGCTTTTCTACGATAGGTGGAAGAACGACGGCGAGCCGGTCCTGGAGTATTACAACCTCCAAAAACGTCTCAGGCACATCAAGATACCAAAAAGAATGTGAGCTTATTCGTAGTAATTAAGTCCCAGGTGGGTGATCTGCTCTTCGCCCATTAGATAACGAAGGGTGTTCTTCATCTTCATCTCTTGAATGAAGAGGTTGTTCTCGGCATAGAGTCCCGGGTTCGTCATGGGTGATTTGTAGAAGAACGACATCCATTCCTGAACGCCTTTGAGACCGGCGCGTTTCGCAAAATCGCTGAAGAGCGCGAGGTCCAAGACCAGCGGTGCGGCAAGGATCGAGTCACGGCATAAGAAATCGACCTTTATCTGCATCGGGTAGCCGAGCCAACCGAAAATATCTATGTTGTCCCAGCCCTCTTTGTTGTCTCCGCGCGGGGGATAGTAATTTATCCTTACTTTGTGATAGAAGTTCCCATAGAGCTCCTTGTTGATCTCAGGTTGTAATATCGTTTCAAGAACGCCAAGTTTAGATTCTTCTTTTGTTTTGAAGCTTTCGGGGTCATCCAAAACCTCACCGTCTCGGTTGCCCAATATATTGGTCGAGAACCAGCCGTTAAGTCCCAATTGTCTTGAGCGGAAACCGGGGGCTAATATCGTTTTTATGAGCGTCTGTCCGGTCTTAAAGTCCTTGCCGCTGACGGGAGTTTCGGTTGTGTTGGCAAGCTCGAGCATTGCCAGAGTATCGACCGTCAGGTTAGGCGCGCCGTTGGCAAATGGGATGCCAAGCTTTAATGCCGCATAGGCGTAGATCATTGAAGGGGCGATGTTTGGATCATTGGCCCTCATTGCCGCTTCGAACTTGGCAAGGTTATCGTGGCAGGGGGCCTGTTTCATGAATATTTCGGTGGAAGCCGCCCAGACGACCACAACGCGTGAACAGCGATTAGCGTCCTTGAACTTGCGGATATCGTCCATTAACTGTTCGGCCAGATCGGCCTTATTTTGGGCGTTCTTTACGTGCGTGCCATCCAGCTTCTTGACATAATTTCTGTCAAATGCAGCTTTCATGGGTGCGATGGCCGTGAGGAAAGGCTTTATCTGGTCAAGAAGATCTTTCTTTAGAACACCGGCCTTAATGGCCGCTTCATAGGCGTTATCGGGAAGGGCATCCCACGCACCAAAGACCATGTCGTCGAGTTTTGCAAGGGGCACGAAATCCTTTATAAGGGGGCTCCTGTTATCGGTCCTTTTGCCGAGCCTAATATGGCCCATTTGAGTGGTAGACCCTATCGGCTTACCTATGCCTCTGCGGACCGCCTCCACGCCAGCGATAAAAGTGGTTGAAACAGCCCCTAAGCCCACTAATAATATGCCCAGTTTCCCTTCGGCCGGTTCGACCTTCTTTGGTGTTGTCATAAGTTGTTTTCTCCTTGTCCTTCCCCAATTGAGAGGACTCGCGAGTTTATAGCATAGGGAAAGACCTTTGCAACGATTAAATGCTAATTTGATGGAATGCGGAATAGACATCGTATCCCCCCTATAAAGAGGATAAGGTATATGTTGGATAGAGAATGGGAGGAGTTAA